>DASQRT010000227.1:0-5555 GCA_035642795.1 Nitrospirales bacterium | reverse complement strand
AGCAACGGGTTCCCCGGCTGCGCTGGGCTATGCGGGGGCAGGACCCGCTCGCCACCAGGACCCGCAAAGCGCCGCTCATAACACCACGGGCTCCTTGTACGTCCCAAACACCTCTTTGAGCGCCGCGCAGATCTCGCCCAGCGTCGCCTCAGCCTTCACCGCTTCGAGAAGATACGGCATCAAGTTCTCATCCCCCGCCGCGGCCTCCTGCAACGCCTCCAGCGTCCCCGCCATCTTGAAGGGATCACGACGGGACCGCAGCGACGCCAGCCGGTCTGCTTGATCCTTCTCGATCTCCGGCCCGATCTTGAGGATCGGGATGCGCTGCTCGTACGGCTCCACGTACTCGTTGACGCCGACGATGATCCGCTCTTTCCGTTCCATTTCCCGCTGGTAGCGCTGTGACGCCTCCAGCATTTCGCGCTGCGGGTACCCTTGCTCGATCGCCCGCACCATCCCGCCCATCTCATCGAGCTTCCGGAAGTACTCGCGGGCCTCTTCTTCCAAACGGTTCGTCAGCGACTCGACGTAGTAGGACCCGCCGAGCGGATCCACAGTGTTCGTCACCTCGCTCTCGTGCGCGATGATCTGTTGGGTGCGCAGCGCCAGCTTGACCGCCTCTTCGGTCGGCAGAGCCAGGGTCTCGTCCATCGAATTGGTGTGCAGCGACTGGGTCCCGCCCAGCACCGCCGCAAGCGCCTGAAGCGTGGTGCGGACGACGTTGTTCATCGGCTGCTGCGCCGTGAGCGAGCAGCCTGCGGTCTGGGCGTGGCAGCGGAGCTGGAGGGAGCGCGGGTCTTTCGGATGGTGCCGGCGCTCCATCTCGCACGCCCACAGACGGCGGGCCGCCCGGAACTTGGCGACCTCTTCGAAGAAGTCGTTGTGCACGTTGAAGAAGAACGAGAGCTGCGGCGCGAAGGCGTCCACATCCAGCCCGGCCTTGACCGCCGCCTCCACGTAGGTGAGCCCGTCGTAGAGCGTGAAGGCCAGTTCCTGCACAGCCGTCGAGCCGGCTTCGCGGATGTGATAGCCGCTGATGCTGACGGGGTGCCACTTCGGGACATGCTTGGCGCAATAGCCGATGGTGTCCACGATCAGGCGGAGATGCGGCTCCGGCGGGAACAGCCATTCTTTTTGTGCGATGTATTCCTTGAGAATGTCATTCTGCAGGGTCCTGCCGAGGCGCTCGAACGGAATACCGCGCCGTTCTGCGACCGCCAGATACATGGCAGAGATGACTGCCGCTGGGCCATTGATCGTCATGGACGTGGTGACCTGATCGAGCGGGATCCCGTCGAAGAGGCGATTCATGTCTTCCAGGGAGGAAATCGCCACGCCGCAATACCCGACCTCGCCGCGGGCGCGCGGGTCATCCGAATCCAGACCCATCAAGGTCGGCATGTCGAAGGCCGTGCTGAGGCCGGTCTGCCCGTGCTGGAGGAGATACTTGAAGCGCCGGTTGGTATCCTCCGCCGTCCCAAAGCCGGCGAACTGGCGCATCGTCCAGAGCCGACCGCGGTACATGGTCGGATAAACGCCACGCGTGTAGGGAAACTCGCCGGGCTGTCCGAGATCCTTCTCCGGATTCCAGCCCATCAAGTCATCCGGGGAACAGACCCGCGCGATCGGCAGGCCGGACAACGAGGTGAATCGTTCGCGGCGTTCCTGCATCAGTCTGCCTCCTTCAGCAACCCCCGTCAGCACGGATAGGTATAGAACCCTCGGCCGGTCTTGCGGCCCAACCGGCCCGCCTCCACGTACTTGCGCAGGAGCGGGCAGGGCCGGAATTTGGGATCGCCAAGGTCCTGGTAGAGGACTTCGCAAATGGCCAAGACGGTATCGAGGCCGATGCGGTCAGCCAGGGCCAGCGGGCCTTCCTGGTGATTCACGCCGTCAGTCATCGCGAGGTCGATCGCCTGGGGCGTGAGCATCTCATCTTGCCCCTCCTGCAGCAGAAAGATAGCTTCGTTGATCATCGGGATCAGGACTCGGTTCACGATGAAGCCCGGCGAGTCCTTGCATACGACCGGCGTCTTGCCCATCTGTTTGGCGACGCCCACGCCGAGCGACACTGTCTCCTCGGACGTCTCCATCCCTTGCACCACCTCGACGAGCCGCATGACCGGCACCGGGTTCATGAAGTGCAAGCCAAGCACCTGCGCGGGGCGGCCGGACGCGGCACCGAGCTTCGTGATCGAGATGGAAGAGGTGTTGCTCGCTAGGACGGTCTCCGGCCGGCACAACAGGCCCAGTTGCCGGAAGAGGTCGCATTTGAGCGTGGCGTTCTCCGGGACGGCTTCGATGATGAGCGGAACCTCATCGAAATCCCGCAGACGGCTCATCGGCCGCAGACGTTCCAGAATCGCACCCACCTGCTCGACCTTCAGCGCGCCTTTCTCCACGGTCCGGTTCAACCCCTGCCGGATCCTGCTCAGCGCGGCTTCGAGCGCCTCCGGCTTGGTGTCGAAGAGCCAGACGTCCCACCCGCTGGTGGCGGCGACCTGGGCGATGCCGCGCCCCATCTGACCGGTACCGAGCACGCCGATACGAGTAATGTCGCTCAATGTCATGGGATCCGCTCCACCACCATTGCCAGCGCCTCGCCGCCGCCGATGCAGAGGCTCGCCAACCCTCGGCGGGCGCCGCGTGCCTCCATCGCGTAGAGGAGCGTGGTCAGGATGCGCGCGCCCGTCGCGCCAATGGGATGGCCTAGAGCGACCCCGCCGCCGTTGACGTTCACCTTCGCCGGATCGAGCCCCAGTTCACGGTTGATCGCCAGCGACACGGAGGAGAAGGCTTCGTTGATCTCGAACAGGTCGATGTCCTTGATGGAGAGACCGGTCAGCTTCAGCACGCGCGTGATGGCCTCGACCGGCGCGATCGTGAACCACTCCGGCGCAAGAGCGGCACCCGCGTAGTCCACGATCCGCGCCATTGGCTTGAGCCCGAGGCGCTCGGCCTCGTCCTCCGCCATGACCACCAGCGCCGCCGCTCCGTCGTTACAGGACGGCGAGTTCCCCACCGTGAGCACCCCGTCCTCCTGGAACACCGGCTTGAGCGTCCGCATCTTGTTGAGGTCCACGCGGTTCGGCTCCTCGTCCTCCGTCACGACGATCGGCGGGGTTTTCTTCTGCGGTACCTCCACCCCGACGATCTCGCGCTTGAAGGCGCCCGAGGCGATCGCCTCCCGCGCCCGTCGGTAGCTCTCCAGCGCGAAGTCATCCAGTTCCTGCCGCGTGAACTTGTACTTCTTAGCGCACAGCTCGCCAGCGTTGCCCATGTGGAAGTTGTTGTACACGTCCCATAGGCCGTCTTTGACAAGGCTGTCAGTCAACTCGCCGTGCCCGAGGCGGTAACCCTGCCTGGCCTTCTCCAGCAGGTACGGCGCGCGCGTCATGCTCTCCATGCCACCAGCCACGATGATCCGTGCTTCGCCCATGCCGATCGTTCGAGCTGCCATGATGACGGTCATGAGGCTGGAGCCGCAGACCTTGTTCACCGTCGTCGCGCCCACCGAAGGCGGGATGCCGGCACCGATCGAGGCCTGACGGGCCGGCGCCTGGCCCAGACCCGCGCTGAGCACGCAACCCATGTAGACCTCGTCCACCCGCTCGCCAGGCAGATTGATCCGCTTCAGCGCTTCGGCGATCGCGATGCTGCCGAGCTTCGTGGCCGGCACCGGGCTGAAGACGCCGTTGAACGCCCCCATCGGGGTCCGCACCGCGCTGACGATGACTGGAGTCTGCTTGGCGTTCACAAGTACTTCTCCCACGGACTCTGTTCGAGATACGCCTTCACTTTGCTCATGAACTGGTCGGCCGTTGCGCCGTCAATGACCCGGTGGTCGAACGAGAGGCTTAAATAGCTCATCGGCCGGATGGCGATAGCATCGTTGATGACGACGGGCCGCTTCTGGACCGCGCCGACGCCCATGATGGCGATCTGCGGCTGGTGGATGATCGGCGTGCTGAAGAGGCTGCCGTATCCGCCGTGGTTCGTGATCGTGAACGTCCCGCCCTGAACTTCTTCTGGGCTCAGCTTCTTGGTCCGCGCGCGCTCAGCCAGGTCGGCGACTTCCTTGGACAACTGCATGAGACCTTTCCGATCGGCGTGTCGTACCACCGGGACCAGCAACCCTTCCTCCAGCGCCACCGCGATTCCCATGTGGACGTCCCTTTTGAGGATGATGCCGCTCTCGCCCCAGGAGGAATTCAGGGTCGGCACATCTTTGATGGCTCTGGTGACGGCATTGATCACGAACGGGAGGTACGTCAGATTCTTGCCTTCCCGGAACCTGGCGATCGCGGAGAAGTCGGCCTCGAAGAACGTGACCACATGGGCGGAGGTCTGGCGGCTCTTGACCATCCGCTCGGCGATGGTTTTCCGCATCGGCGTGAACGGAAGGATTTCCTCCCCCCCCACCACCTCGCGCTTCGCGAGATTGTCCAGCACGTCTTTCCTGGTCACGCGGCCGCCGGCGCCGGTGCCCTTGATCTGAGAGAGGTCCACGCCCCGCTCCTTGGCAAGCTGGCGGACGGCCGGCGAGTAATGGTCGCTGACCTCGCTCGGCGAAGCGATCGGCGTCACCACGACTCCGCCGACCCTGTTGACCACGCCGGTCGGGGCCGCCTGTTCCTCCAGCCGCGCGATCAGCGTGCCGACCGGAACGGTCTCTCCTTCCTTGACGAATACCTCAGTGAGGTAGCCGGCAGCGGGCGAGGGAATCTCCAACGCCACCTTGTCGGTCTCGACCTCCAAGAGCGACTGGTCCTTCTCGACACGCCCGCCCGTGGGGATCAGCCATTTGACGACTGTCCCCTCCGCGATGCTCTCCCCGAGCTGTGGCATGATGATGTCAGTTGGCACGATGCTTCCTCAGTAGGCAGCCAGCTTTCGAGCCGCCGCGACGATGTCACTCACCTTAGGCAAAAAGAACTCTTCCAAGGGCGTGCTGAACGGCACCGGAGTGTCGGGCGCGGCGACCCGGAGGATCGGCCCGTCGAGACAATCGAAACACTCCTCGGCCAGCAGCGCCGCGATCTCGGCGCCGATACCGCCGGTCTTGTTGTCCTCGTGCAACGTGATGGCCTTGCCGGTCTTGCGGACGGACTGATAGATGGTCTCCTTGTCGAGCGGAATGAGGGTCCGCAGGTCCACCACCTCCAGTTCGATGCCGTCACTGGTCAGCAGCTCTGCCGCCTCCAGTGCCAGATGGACCATCGCGCCATAGGTGATGACGGAGACATCCGAGCCGGCGCGCTTCACGTCGGCTTTGCCGATCGGAACGATGAAGTCCTCGGCCGGCAGCACGGCCTTGATCCGGCGATAGAGGAACTTGTGCTCGAAATAGATGACGGGGTTGGGGTCCCGAATCGCAGCCTTCAGCAGCCCCTTGGCATCGTACGGAGTGGACGGCGCGACGAGCTTGAGCCCTGGCGAATGGAAGAACCAGCCCTCTGGACATTCCGAATGGAATGGCCCGCCGTGCACGCCGCCGCCGAACGGCGCTCGGATCACCAGGGGCACCGACGCGCCCCAGCGATAGTGGTTCTTCG
>DASQRT010000226.1:0-2229 GCA_035642795.1 Nitrospirales bacterium | reverse complement strand
CTCCCTATTCAAAGTCAACGAACGTAGCCGGGTGACTGCAGACAATCCCACCGGTAATCCTGTAGAATCCTCGATATTAACTGAGTGGGGGAGTGTGTTGGAAAAGGCTTCGCTGCGGCAACAAGGTGCAGTTCTGCTGGTCTCGTGTTACGAGCTTGGGCACCAGCCAATCGGGATCTCCCTGCCGATCGGATTCCTCGAGCAGGCGGGGTACGCGCCGGCAAGTCTGGACATTGCGGTCGAGAAGGTTGATCTGGAGCGCATCACGCAAGCGCGATTCCTCGGGATCTCAGTGCCGATGCACACCGCCCTGCGCCTCGGCGTCCGCGTGGCCGAACTGGTCCGCGAGGGGAATCCCTCCTGTCATATCTGCTTTTACGGCCTCTACGCCTCGCTCAATGCGAAATATTTACTCGGACTGTTTACACCCGCCCACCCCAGGCGCGCCAAGACGCGCCCCTTCCCGTTCGCGGACTCGGTGATCGGTGGGGAGTACGAAGCGCCGCTCGTGCAGCTCATCGAAACTCTGGAGCGGGGCGACTCGCTCGAGGAAGTCGAAGGGGTCAGCCATCGAGAAAAGATTGTTGGACCGTATCTGAAGCGTCTCCCGTTTGCCGTACCAAACAGAAATGGGCTACCTGCGTTGGAGCGGTACGCGCATCTTGAACGCGACGGCGTGCAGCACGTGGTTGGCTACGTCGAGGCCAGCCGCGGGTGCCTCCATCAGTGCCTCCACTGTCCCATCGTGCCTGTGTACGAAGGCCGCTTCTTCATCGTGCCGCAGGAGGTCGTCTTGGAAGATGTCCGGCGCCAAGTCCAGGCCGGCGCGACCCACATTACTTTCGGCGACCCCGATTTTCTGAATGGCCCCGGCCACTCGCTAAGCATCGTCCGAGCCATGCGCGCCGAATTTCCCCACGTGACCTTCGACTTCACGGCCAAGATTGAGCACATCCTCAAGCATCGGGTGATTTTCTCCGAGCTCGGGTCACTCGGGTGTCTCTTCGTGATTTCGGCCGTGGAATCCTTCAGCGATCTCGTGCTCACCAAGCTGGAGAAGGGGCACACGCGTGCGGATGTATTCGCCGCGCTTGAGATCGTCCGGCAGGCGGGGATCACGCTGCGCGCGTCGTTGGTGCCGTTCACTCCGTGGGCGACGCTCGACGACTATCTTGAGATGTTCGACGTCGTGGAATCCCACGATCTGATTGATGCGACGGACCCGGTGCAGTACACGATTCGGCTGCTGATTCCGCCAGGTTCCGCATTGCTCGCCCGTTCGGACGTCCACCGGTTCTTAGGTCCGCTCGATCAAGCAGGCTTCCAGTATCAGTGGACCCATCCGGACCCGCGCATGGATAAGCTTCACCAGGAGGTGAGCGCCGCCGTGGAAGCAGCCGCTAGCACCGGCGAAGATCCGATGGCCACATTCGATCGCCTGCGGGCGATTACATACCGGTTCGCAGACCTGAAGCCTCCTGCTCCCACGGCGTCACGAACACTATCGCGTGACCGGCGTCGCCCTCCGCGGCTGACCGAACCGTGGTTTTGCTGCGCGGAGCCCACGGAGAGCCAACTCCGTCCGCTCCACACAAAGGGATATGGCGAAGTTTGAGGAGGCACGTTATGGATCGCATGACTCAAGACACACGGCTGCAGGAACTCCTGGGGCTGGCATTCCCTCCAGTGGCGATCGCATTCCGCGCCGCTGCTCCGGCGGGAATTGCTCGAATTGATGCGCCGGCGCCGGCGGGATGCGGGTACTGGCGCTTGGCCGCGGAGGGGAAGGTTTTCTACACGGAGGCGGCGGATCACTATACCTGCCCGGTGGGCGCGCATACGCATGGTGTGGATCTTCCCCCAGAGGTGGCGAAGGAGCTCAACGGTCTTGTGCAGACCATGGTCCAGATGCAGTACATCACGATGGAGGAGATTCAGTCCATTCCCCGACGCCAGGGCCCGTTCGGCGTCGCGCTCTACGCCCCGCTGGCCCGCGCGCCGTTCGAGCCGGAGGTTGTGCTGGTGCGCGGGACCGTCAAACAGCTCATGCTGCTAGCGGAAGCAGCCCAGGCTGCCGGCGTCGCCACCGGTGGCGCGACGAGAGGGCGGCCCACCTGCGCGGTGCTGCCGGAAGCGCTGCAGTCCGGACGGACGGCCTCGAGCTTCGGCTGCATCGGCAACCGCGTGTACACCGGATTGGGGGACGACGAGGGGTACTATGCGGTTCCC
>DASQRT010000225.1:0-2085 GCA_035642795.1 Nitrospirales bacterium | reverse complement strand
ATGCCGGCCGGCGCGACAGAACGAAGGACGGTGCGTGATGATGCCTGATCCGACTCCGCCCTACGACGTGCACGATTTCTGCCCCGACTGCCGCGAGAAGTTTCTGGCCGTCGTCGGCTGGATAGCTCCAGCGCTGGAGTCGGCCCTATCGCCGGCTCCGCCCGAGTCCATCATCACGCCCGAGGACACGCTGCGCAGAGCGGGCGTCAGCAACGAACGCCTGGCGCTGTATCAGCGACGGATGTCGAGCCTGCTGGCGGGGAGAGGGTAACCGCCGCGAACCTTCGTCCGGACCTGCGTGCCCTGCAGGCGGGTGCAGACGACCAAAGGAGAGAGAACAAGATGTCAACCGAAGCAAAGTGCCCGTTCATGCACACCGCTAGCGCCGCCAGATCGAACCGAGACTGGTGGCCCAATCAGCTGAACCTCAAGGTGCTGCCCGTGTCAGATCCCATGGGCGAGGGCTTCAGCTACGCCAAGGAGTTCAAGAGCCTCGACCTGGCGGCCGTGAAGAGGGATCTCACGGCGGTGATGACCGACTCGCAGGACTGGTGGCCGGCGGACTTCGGCCACTACGGACCCTTGTTCATTCGCATGGCATGGCATGCTGCCGGCACGTACCGCATCCGCGACGGCCGCGGCGGCGCCGGTAGCGGGCAGCAGCGCTTCGCGCCCCTCGACAGCTGGCCCGACAATGTGAGCCTCGACAAGGCGCGCCGGCTGCTGTGGCCGATCAAGCAGAAGTACGGCCGGAAGCTTTCCTGGGCCGACCTCTTGGTCCTCGCAGGCAACGTCGCGCTGGAATCGATGGGGTTCAAGACCTTCGGGTTCGCGGGCGGGCGTCCGGACGTCTGGGAGCCGGAGGAGGTCTATTGGGGCTCGGAGGACAAGTGGCTGGGCGACAAGCGGTACTCCGGCGTCCGGGATCTCGAGAATCCGCTCGGCGCCGTTCAGATGGGGCTGATCTACGTCAACCCGCAAGGCCCGAACGGCAATCCAGATCCGATCGCGGCGGCAACGGATATTCGCGAGACGTTCAAGCGCATGGCGATGGACGACGAAGAGACGGTGGCGCTCATCGCCGGTGGACATACCTTTGGTAAGACCCACGGCGCTGGCCTCGAGTCCCATGTGGGGCCCGATCCCGAAGCGGCCGGCCTCGAGGAGCAAGGCTTCGGCTGGCGGAGCACGTTCGGCACGGGCAAAGGCGGTGACACGATTACCAGCGGCCTGGAAGTCACGTGGACCAGCACGCCCACGAAGTGGAGCAACGACTACTTCAAGAACCTGTTCAGCTACGAGTGGGAGCTGACGAAGAGCCCGGCGGGCGCACATCAGTGGAAACCGAAAGGGGGCGCCGGCGCCGGCACGATTCCGGATGCCCACGACCGGGCGAAGCGTCACGCGCCGGCCATGCTGACCACGGACCTCTCACTGCGGCTCGACCCTGCGTACGAAAAAATCTCGTGGCGCTTCTACCAGAATCCGGATCAGTTCGCAAACGCATTCGCGCGGGCGTGGTTCAAGCTGACCCACCGGGACATGGGCCCGCGCGCACGCTACCTCGGCCCGGAGGTTCCTGCCGAACAGCTCATCTGGCAGGACCCCATCCCGGCGGTCAATCACAAGCTGATCGATGAAAAGGATATTGCTTCCCTCAAAGGCAAGATTCTGGCGTCGAAGCTGTCCGTCTCGGAGCTGGTTTCGACGGCCTGGGCGTCGGCATCCACGTTCCGTGGTTCCGACAAGCGCGGCGGTGCGAACGGCGCGCGCATTCGCCTCGCGCCGCAGAAGGACTGGGACGTCAACCAACCTGCCCAGCTGGCGAAGGTCCTCAAGACGCTGGAGGGCATCCAGGGCGAGTTCAACAAAGCGCAGTCTGGCGGCAAGAAGGTCTCGCTCGCGGACTTGATCGTGCTGGCCGGTTGCGCCGGTGTCGAGCAGGCGGCGAAAAATGCCGGTCACGCCGTGACGGTGCCCTTCGCGCCGGGACGCATGGATGCCTCGGCGGAACAGACCGATGCGGACTCCTTCGCCGTCCTCGAGCCGGCTGCCGATGGCTTCCGGAACTACGTCGGGGGCAAG
>DASQRT010000224.1:0-6574 GCA_035642795.1 Nitrospirales bacterium | reverse complement strand
ATCCCATCGGAGCCGGAGCCACACTCCCACGATGATGCCCTCGGGTAGATGGGTGCGGCGGTACTCGAACCCCACCCCGTCGACAGACAGTTCGCGCATCTCACCGAACGGCGTCACCATCCGGACTTGCTGTACCACGTCCTTCATCTCTCCCAAGCGGGTCCCGGCGTTCATGACGACGGCGCCAGCCAGCGTTCCGGGAATGCCTGCGGCGAACTCAAGCCCGGCCAGCTTGCGCTGAAGGGCGTATTTGAGCAGCCGCGGCATTCCCACACCCCCTTGCGCGTACAGGAGCCCGCCTTCGTGCTCCTCGATCCGATCGAATTTGGTGAGCCGCACAACAATCCCCCGGATGCCGCCGTCCCGGACCAAGAGATTTGTCCCCCCCATGACGAAGACCGGCACCTTCGCTTTGCGCGCCTGCACCATAAGAAGCCGGAGCGCCTCTTCGTCCTCAGGCTCGATCAACGCGTCCGCCGGGCCCCCGATCCGAAAGGAGGTGTACAAGCTCATGGGCTCGTGGTACCGGACCATGCCTTTTACCCCCGAAAGGGCCGACCGAATTTCTCGCATGCCGATCCTTCTGCTCACTCCAATCGTTCGAAGAGCGTCCGCCCGATCTGCCCGATGTCGCCCGCGCCTAGCGCCACGACCACATCCCCGGGCTTGAGCACAGGCAGCACTGCCTCGACGAGCTGGTCCTTGCGCGGGACGTAGGTCAGCGGCGGCGTGCCGACTCTCCGGATCACCTCCGCCAGCCGTTCGCCGGTGACGCCAGGGATCGGCGCCTCCCCAGCTGGATAGATGTCGGTCAGGAACAGGTGGTCCGCCTGTTTGAACGCCGCCGGGAATTCCTTGAGCAGGTCCTGCGTTCGCGTGAACCGGTGCGGTTGGAACAACACCACCAACCGCCGGCCCCATCCGTTCTTCGCCGCGGCGAGCGTCGCCTTGATCTCGGTCGGATGGTGGCCGTAGTCGTCCACCACCAGCACGCCGCCTTTTTCGCCTAGCACTTGGAACCGCCGCTCGACTCCTTTGAATCCAGCTAGCGCTTGGTCGATGTGCTGGAGCGTGACGCCCAGCTCCAACCCGACGGCGATCGCCGCCAAAGCGTTCCGGACGTTATGGATGCCCGGCATCGCAACTTTGAATCGGCCCAGCGGCTCGTTGCGCAGCCGCGCCGAGAACTCGGCGACGCCGACGTGGAGCTGCACGTCCGTGCCTACCAAGTCGGCCGACGGGGTCAACCCGTACGTCTGGTAGCGCTTGGTCACGCGGGGCAGCAGCGCGGTGAGATAGGGATCGTCGGCGCCGAGGACTGATAGACCATAGAACGGGACCTTGTTGATAAAATCTAGGAAGGTCTCGCAGAGGCATTCCATCGTGCCGTAGTGATCCAGGTGCTCGCGATCCACGTTGGTCACAACCACCACGGTCGGCGAGAGCTTCATGAAGGAACCGTCGCTCTCGTCCGCTTCGGCGACCAGCAGATCTCCTCGGCCCAGCCGCGCATGACTGCCGAGCGCGTTGACCTTTCCCCCGATCACGATCGTGGGATCGAGCCCGCCCTCGGCCAGCACGTTGGCGACCAGCGAGGTCGTTGTGGTCTTGCCATGCGCGCCCGCGATGGCCACGCCGTACTTGAGCCGCATCAGCTCGGCCAGCATCTCAGCGCGCGGGATGACCGGGATGACCTTGGCCTTGGCGGCCACGACCTCCGGGTTGGTCGGCGGCACGGCCGACGAGACGACCACCACCTGCGCGTTGCCAATGTTCGCCGCGGCGTGGCCGATGAAGACGGTGCCCCCGAGGGCGCGAATCCGCCGGACGGACTCTGATTCGTGCAGGTCCGACCCGGTCACGTGGTAACCGAGCGTCAAGAGCACCTCAGCGATGCCGCTCATGCCCGCGCCGCCAATGCCCACGAAATGAATATGCTGAATCTTCCTGAACATCGTGCCCCACGTTAATCGTTATTCGTTGATCGCAAGATCCTTCTTCCCGTTTTACGTTGAACGTTTAACGTTCTGAACAAGGTTCCGGCAGGCCCTAACGACCCGCGCCGCCGAATCGGCTCGGCCCAAGCCCTTGCTGCGCCGCGCCATCTCGCCCAGCCGGCCGGGGTCAGCGAGCAAGGCCGTGATTGCAGCGGCCAGCGCCTCGCCCGTGAGCCCGGCATCCAGGATGACCGTCGCGGCCCCGGCTTGCTCCAAGACGCGCGCATTACGCTCCTGGTGCCCGTGGATCGCATGGGGAAAGGGGATCAGGATGGCGGGCTTGCCGCACGCCGTGATCTCGGCTACCGTCGTCGCGCCCGATCGGCTCACGATCAGATCCGCCTGGCGAAACGCCAGCGGGACGTTAAAAATGAACGGTACGACCTCTATCTGATCGGGAGGGGGGGCAGAGAGATATTCTCGGTAAGCAGCGACGACTTCCTCATAATCGCGCTCGCCGGTCTGGTGGATCACCCGCAACGTCGGGTGCGCGGCCAGCACCCGCGGCAAGGAGGCAACTATCGCGCGGTTGATGGACCGGGCCCCCTGGCTGCCCCCGAGAACCAGGAGCGTGAAGCCGCGTGTTTCTCCCCCCTCTCCCGATAAAATTGATGCTTCGAGAAACTCCTGGCGAATAGGCGTGCCCACGATCCGCGTCTTCCCGGAGGCGAAGAAAGGAGCCGTGTCGGCGAACGACACGAAGATGAGATTCGCGAACGGCGAAAGCACGCGATTGGCCACGCCCGGATGCACGTTCGGTTCCAGGATCGCCCGCTTGATGCCCAATAGGAACGCCGCCAGCACCAGAGGCGGGCTGGTGTATCCGCCAATGCCGATTGCCAGATCAGGCCGCCGCTGGTGACAAATCGCCAGGCACTGGAGCAGGCCGACCGGCACCGCGGCAAGACCCTGCACGGCCTCCCACACTCCCTGGCCCATCACTCCCCGCGCCGTGATCGTGATCAACTCGTATCCCTCTCTGGGCACCACCTTCGTTTCCAGCCCCCGATCCGTCCCCACAAAAATCGTTTCGCTCCCGGGATCCAGCCGGGCAAACTCACGAGCCAGCGCCACCCCCGGGTACAGATGGCCACCGGTGCCACCGGCTGCAATGATCACTCGCATGCCCTTGTTTAAATCGGGGGGCGGTGCCGGTGGACCGCCATGAGGAGCCCGGCCCCGACCATGCTGACGACCAGAGACGACCCTCCGTAACTTAGGAACGGCAACGTCAATCCCTTGGTGGGCAGCAGACCTGTGATCACCCCCACATTGATCAATGCGTGGCACCCGATCAGCAAACTCACTCCCAAGGCCACATAGCGCGCGAAAGGGTCGTTCGTTTCCAACGCGATCGAGAAGCCCTTCGCCACGAACGCCCCCAGAAGCAGGATGACCATGGCAGTCCCGACAAACCCAAGTTCCTCGCCCAACGCCGCGAGTACGAAATCCGTATGGGGCTCCGGCAGGTAGAACAGCTTCTGCCGCCCCTCGCCGAGCCCTACCCCGAAAGGCCCCCCGCTTCCGAGCGCGAGAAACGACTGGATCACCTGGAAGCCCGTCCCGGTGGGATCGCTCCACGGATCCCAGAAGCTCAGGAGGCGCTGGCGGCGGTAGCCGACCCGCATGAGGAGCACGTACAGGACTGGCAGGGCGGCCACGGCGATCACCAGCAGATGGCTCAGCCGCGCGCCGCCCACGAAGAGCAAGCCCAAGGTCACCAGACCGATCACCGCTGCGGTCCCCATATCGGGCTCGATCACGATGAGCGCGATGAGCAGCCCGACCACCACCAGCGGTGGCACGAAGCCCCGCCAGAAGTCGTCGATCCGATCCCCCTTCTTCGCCAGGTAATGCGCCAGGTAGAGCACGACGCCCAGCTTGACCACTTCGGAGGGCTGGATCGTGAGCGCGCCGATCCTGAGCCATCGACGCGCGCCCTTGACCGTCACCCCGATGGACGGCAGCAGCACGAGCACGAGGCCGAGCAGGCTGAGGAGGAGGACCGGCCCCGCCCAGCGCCGCAACGTCACGAGATCGCACCGGGCCACGACCAGTAAGGCCACCAGTCCGACAGCAAACCACAGCAGTTGCCGCTTGAGAAAGTAGGAGGGGGCGCCGAAGCGTTTGTCGGCCAAGAGCCCGCTCGCGCTGTAGATCATGCCGAGGCCGATGGCCACAAGGAGGAGCGTCAGGAGAAGGATCGTGTGATCGCCGCGCCGCGAACGCTCGGCCACTGCGGCGTCTGGCCAGTGGAGGGTTATGGTCTGCTGGTCAACCCAGTTCACGCACGTACTCCTTGAACCGGCGCCCGCGGTCCCTATAGTCCGCGAACATGTCGAAGCTGGCGCAGGCCGGGGACAACAGGACCGTGTCGCCCGGCGCCGCCAGCGCCGACGCCGTCCGCACCGCCTCGGCGAGGCTGCCGACCTCCGTCACCGGGCAGACCCCGGCCAAGGCTTCGCGCAGGCGGGTGCGCGCCTCGCCGAGCAGGATGACCTGCTTGGCCTTGCGCCGGACTACTTCGGCCAGTCCTGGATACTCGCCGCCCTTTTCACGTCCGCCGGCGATCAGGATAACGGGCGACGGCAGGCTCTCTAGCGCCTTGATCGTGGCGTCCACGTTCGTGCCCTTAGAATCGTTAATGTACGCCACCCCGCGCAGGACCCGCACGACCTCCATCACGTGCTCCAGCCCCCGGAACGCACGCAGGCCTTGTCCGATGGTGGCGATCGGGCAGCCGACCAGGGTGGCCACCGCGACGACCGCCATCGCGTTCTCGACGTTGTGGGCGCCTTTGACCAGTAGCCCGCTCACCCGGCAGACCTCTTCGTAGCCGTCTCGCACCGTGGAGATGATGGCGTCCCCGTCCACGAACACGCCACGCTTGATGGCGCGTGTGCGGCTGAACAGCACGCGGGTCCCCACAAGACCGTCGGCGGCGCGAGCCAGCCGGGGATCATCGGTGTTGAGGACCGCATAGTCCTTGGTGGTCTGGTTCTCGTACATTCGCAGCTTCGCCGCGGCGTATGTCTCCATGGAGGGATAGCGGTCCAGATGATCGGGCGTCACGTTCAGGATCGCTCCAATCCAGGGATGGAAGGTCTCGATCGTCTCCAGCTGGAAGCTGGACACTTCGGCCACCACAAAATCCCACCGCCGGCCATGTAAGGCGGCATACGCGGCCTCCGCTAGCGGCGTCCCCAGGTTGCCGCCGACGAACGGCTCGTAGCCCGCCCGCTGCAGCACCTCGCCGATCCAGGTTACTGTAGTGCTCTTCCCGTTCGTCCCCGTCACCGCAATGAGCTTACCGGTGAGACACCGGGCGGCGAGCTCCAGTTCTCCGATCACGCGGACGCCGGCGGCGCGCGCGCGCCGGAGCGGCTCGAGCGTCAGCGGGACGCCCGGACTGACCACCACCAGTTCCGCACCCCTCAACGCCGGCTCGTAGTCGCCGCCGCCGTGGACTTCCAGATCGCCGACCTGCAGGCCTTCCAACGCGCCCGCCAACTCGGGGAGCGGCTTCTGATCCGCGACCGAGACGCGCGCGCCGAGTTCCCCCAGCAACCGCACCGCGGCGACGCCGCTCCGCCCCAGGCCAATCACGGCGACCCGCTTTCCCGCCACCTCTACCGATACCGACGTCCGTTCGCCCATGACCACGCTCATCGCAGTTTCAGGGTGCTCAAGCTGAAAAGCGCGAGCAGCACGGCGATGATCCAAAGACGAACCACCACTTTCGGCTCCTCCCAGCCTTTCAACTCGAAATGGTGATGTATGGGCGCCATGAGGAACACCCGCTTGCCCCGTGATTTGAACGAGACCACCTGAAAGATCACCGACAGCGCTTCGAGCACGAAGACGCCGCCGACCAGCAGCAGCAGCAACTCGTTCTTGCTGATCACCGCGACGGTGCCGAGGGCGGCGCCCAACGGCAGCGACCCGACGTCCCCCATGAAGACCGACGCCGGATAGGTGTTGAACCAGAGAAAGCCCAGGCTGGCTCCGAAGATGGCGGCCGTGAAGATGGCCAGCTCGCCCGCGCCCTCGATGTAGGGGATGAGGAGATAGTCAGCGAAGACCTTGTGGCCTGACACGTAGGCCACCGCGGTGTATGCCAGGGCGGCGACCATGACCGGGCCAATGGCCAGCCCGTCTAGGCCATCTGTGAGATTGACGGCGTTGGATGCCCCCACGATGACAAGGATGGCAAAGGGGATGTAGAACAGCCCGATGTCGGGCGAAAAGGTCTTGAAGAAGGGTACGCTGAGCTTCGTGGAATAGGACGGCAGGGAGTAGAACAGCACCCCGATGCCGAGCGCCACGATGGCCTGGGCGAGGATCTTCTGCAGCGCCGTGAGCCCCTGATTCTTCCCGCGGACGGTCTTGAGGTAGTCGTCACAGAAGCCGACCGCACCGAACCCGAGCATCGCGAAGATCGCCAGCCAGACATAGCGACTAGTCAAATCGGTCCAGAGGAGCGTCGAGATGACGACCGCGAAGAGGATCAGGATGCCCCCCATGGTGGGCGTGCCGCCCTTGACTTGGTGCCGGCTGGGGCCTTCCTCGCGGATCCT
>DASQRT010000223.1:0-2295 GCA_035642795.1 Nitrospirales bacterium | reverse complement strand
CCTTCCACAACGATCAGCTTCCCGGGGTACGGGTGGGCAACTGTGTAGGGACCTTTGGGAAGTGGAGTCATGCGTCAGGTTCCTCTTGAGCGGCTGTGGTCTTGAAACGTATGCTTCGATCTAAGCCTTGGGAGAGCAGATCCTTGCGATCACGCGCCGCCCAGAGTTCCAAGGCCGCGTCGTCGGTGGTGGACAGGTTGATGTCCAAATAATCGGAGGAGACAGAGCAGCGGAGCGATTGGATGACGCCGAAGTGGGTCCGGTCCAGCGCGTCCCCTAACCGAAGGATCCCGCCCAGCACGGTCAGTGGTTCCCTGAGCGTCGGGTCTAGGTCCTTGAGGGTCTTGTGGTCGTCCTCGGGAATCGCCCGGCGGTGGTAGCGGGCCACGTTGGCAATCAGCTCGATCTCATCTGCCGAAAATCCAGCCAGGTCGCTGTTCTTGATCAGATAGTACGAGTGCTTGTGGTGCTGGCGGGAGTTGATGAGGTAGCCGATGTCGTGGAGGATCGCGGCGTATTCCAGCCATTCCCTCTCGCGCTCGCCCATCTTATGGATGGAGGTCGTTTGATCGAAGAGGTGCAGGCAGAGCTTCGCGACGTGGTGCGCATGGACGGCTTCATACTGGCACCGCCGCGCGAGGTACATCACGTTCCGGCGACGGACGTTGGGAATTTCCTGCTCCGCCTGGATCCCATCCCGATGGCGCTCGATGAAGTCGTAGAGCAGGCCCTCCCGAATCGCCTTGTCGCTGACTGTCAGTTCGTCGAGATCGAGCCGCTCCATGATGGTGCGGAGCACGATGGTGGCTGGTAGCAACAGGTCGGCCCGCTTCGGGTCGACGCCGGGGATCTCGGCCCGGCGCTTGAGTGGGGTATCAAGGAGCAGTTTTTCTATTTCCACGACATCGTTGAGGGAGAAACTGGCCAGGTTCAGTTGAGGAATTGGTCGGCCCGTCTTCTGCAGGTGCATGACTTCGGCGAGATTGCCAATCATGCCAGAAGTGCCGACGAAAGTCTCGAACCCGATCTTCTTGAAGCGTGGCAGGGCAGGCTTGAGCTGGGCCTCCACAGCCTTTTCAAGCCGCTTCAGCGCGTCAGAGGACGTATCTTTCTTAAGATACAGATCGTTGAGTCGGATCGCGCCGAGCTTCAAGCTGGCGGCATGGAGCAGCTTGTGCCGGTTGCCCACGATGAGCTCGACGGAACCGCCGCCGACATCCACGATCAGCACGTTGCGGTCATCGAAGTCCATGCTGTGCCGAACACCCAAGTAGATCAGACGGGCTTCCTCCAGCCCTGTGACCACCCGCACTCGGATGCCTGTCTGGTGCTCGATCGCCTCGATCAGGTCGCCGCCGTTGGCGGCTTCGCGGACGGCGCTGGTGGCCACCGCCTCGATCCGCGTGAAGCCGCGGTTACGGGCCAGAGTGGCGAGCGTGCGAACCACCTCGGTCCCTTTGGCAATGGCGTCAGGGGAGAAGGAGCCGGTCTTGAACGTCTCCTCGCCTAGGCGCGTCACGTCCTTGAACCGGTCAAGGATCTTATAGGAGAAGTCGGGCTGGATTTCTGTCAGGATCATGTGGATTGAGTTGCTGCCGATGTCCAGAAGGGCCAGTTTCAACATACGCTAAATGCTCATTCTCCCACATTGGCAGTATGGTGGCAATGCATTCTAGTTCGTTGGAAATAAAGGAGATAAGGTCCTCGGTAGGCTGTCAGGCATGGACGCAGTCGGAGGGATAGCCTATAATCGGCGCATGAACAATCACACCTTGATTGGCGGAGCCGCGCTGCTCCTCGTGGGTGCTTTCGCAGGCTGCACGTTATCCGCTCCACCTTCGCGGATCCTCTACCAACATGACCGCGTAGCCGTTCAACTGGAAACGGACCCTTCAGCCGGTGGAATGGACCCAACAGGATGGAACACGCACCCAGCCATGCTCAAGCCGGTGCAGGTTGCAATGGTCCTGCGCGGCGTCCGGATCCGGAGCGGCCAAGGGTTGTTGGGGGCCGTGCTCAGCCTGTCCTCTCCTTCGGAGCCGGTTTTTACCGAAGACGAGCTAGCTCTGCTGGCGCCGGTTCTGGCTGACGGACTCACACAGGCTGGCGGTGCGGAACGCATCGGCTTCACTCTCTGGAGCCCGCAATCAGGACGCCGCCACGTACCGATATCCGGACACGTTGCGATACGGGGCCCCTATCTCCGGTTCGGGTTGACGGGGCATCCGTCCATAAGCTGGCAGGACCCCGAAAACCCACCACCCGGCAGTCTCTTCGAGCTGGATTTCCAACAGG
>DASQRT010000222.1:0-4127 GCA_035642795.1 Nitrospirales bacterium | reverse complement strand
GTCCTTGACGATCTTCTGCGCACTCACCCATTCAGCGCGGCCTGGACCTCGCCGACGTGGCCATCCACTTTCACCTTGCGGAAGAGCGCCTTGAGCTTGCCGGTCTCGTCGATGATGAACGTGCTGCGCTCGATGCCCCAGTAGGTCTTCCCGTACATGTTCTTCTTCTTGTAGACCGCGTAGGCCTTCGAGACCTTGCCGTCCTCATCGCACAACAGCGTGAAGGGCAGGCTGTATTTCTTGATGAACTTATGGTGGGACACGGCGTCGTCCATGCTGACGCCCAGCACGACGGTGTTGGCCTTCTCGATCGTTCTCAAGGAGTCCCGAAAGCCGCACGCTTCTTTGGTGCACCCAGGCGTGTCGTCCTTGGGGTAGAAGTAGAGTACTACCTGCTTGCCTTTCAGGCTTTTCAGGCTGACCGTCTTGCCATCCTGGTCGGGCAGCGAGAAGTCGGGAGCCTTGTCCCCCACCTGCAGCTCATCGGCCATCGCATCCCTCCAGTGTGAGCGCCCGCGGCGTCCGTAGCGGCGAGGTCTTGGCGAAGCCGCGTTCCCAATGCAGCGGCATCATATCTGCCGGAAGCGGTGGTCTGTCAAGTGGTGGCCTGTACGGGGAACTAGTCGGAGAAGACTGGCAGCTAGACGGTGAAGGTGGCGCCCTGCCCCAGGGTGCTGTCCACCGTCACGCGTCCGCCGTGTTGGATCACGATGTCGCGACGATATGAAGGCCCAAGCCCGTGCCCTTGCCCTGCGCCTTCGTGGTGAAAAACGGGTCAAAGATCTGTATCAGGTTGCTGTGGCGTAGGACTGCAGGGCGGCGGTCAGGGCCGCGCCGCTCTGCTTGGTCCACCCGTGTTGGCTGAAAATCTGTTCGAGTGTGGACAGCAGCGTTACCACATGCTCATGCCGCGAGGATTCGCCCATCAATCCGATGCGCCACACCTGGCCGGCGAGCGGGCCGAGCCCGCCGCCGATCTCGATGCCGAATTCGGCAAGCAGCGTCTTGCGCACCGCCGTCTCGTCCACGCCGGCGGGCACGCGCACGCAGTTCAACGTGGGCAGCCGGTATCTGGCCTGTGCCTGGGGCTCGCACCCCAGCGTTGCCAGCCCGGCCATGAGCGCCGAGCTGTTGCGGTAGTGACGGTCAAACCGGGTCTCCAGCCCTTCCTCCACCACGAGCCGCAGGGCTTCACGCAGCGCATAGATCATGCTGATGGGGGCCGTATGGTGGTAGGCGCGTTTTCCTTCAGCCCAGTAGTCCGCGATCATCGACAGGTCGAGGTACCAGCTCTGCACCTTCGTCTTGCGTCCCTTGACCACCTCCAGGGCGCGTGGGCTCAAGGTCAGCGGGGCGAGCCCAGGCGGGCAGCTCAGGCATTTTTGCGTCCCGCTGTAGCAGGCGTCGATCCCCCACGCGTCCACCCGCACGGGCACGCCGCCGAGGGACGTGACGGCGTCCACGACGAAGAGCGCCCCGTACCGCCGGCAGAGCGGGCCTATCTCCTCCATCGGCTGATGGGCGCCAGTGGAGGTCTCCGCATGGACTAGGGCGACCGCTTTGACGGAGCCCGCGTGTTTCAGCTTGTCCTCCAGACGGTGCGGGTCAATGATCTGTCCCCACGGGACCTCGATCTTGACAGCCTTGCCGCCCGCGCGTTCCACGATGTCGGCCATGCGCATGCCGAACACGCCGTTTACGCCCACGATCACGGTGTCGCCCGGCTCGATCAGGTTCACTAGCGCTGCCTCCATGCCGGCCGAGCCGGTGCCGGACACGGCGATGGTGAAGGGGTTATCCGTCTGAAAGACTATGCGGAGCAGGGCCTGCACCTCGTTCATGATCATGAGGAATTCTGGGTCCAGATGGCCGAGCAGCGGCGTGCTCATGGCGCGGAGCACACGGGGATGGACGAGACTGGGACCAGGACCAAGCAGGAGGCGAGTGGACGGAACTAGTTCGGAAATGGGTTTCGGCATGGGCGCATTATACCGTTTGCTCAGGCAATGTAAAACGCCCGTTCTTGGTGCGTCGTTCCGCGGTCAATTTGGTGCTATACTCCCGCCCCATGCCTGACGCCGACCAGCCATCCGAGAGCCCCCCCTCCATCCTCTCCCCCTGGGTGACCGCCGTCTACGGGCTCTTCCTCGGCGTGTATCTCGGGCTGGCCGTCGTCCCGTCCTCCTCGTCGCGGCTGGACCAGTTGGATCACCCGGAAGAATCGCTGGAGCGGCTCGTGTCTCGTGACCTGGACCTGCGGGACGCGCTCCGCCGGGCTGCCGACTGGAAGCGGGCGCTGTATATGGCCTTCGCAGGTTCCGAGGACACGTTGGGCGACGCGATCGCTTGGTATGACGAACTCGTCGGCGCGGGTCCGACTCCCGTCACCCAGCTTTATCGGGTCGTCCTGCTGGGAGAAGACGGCCAGCTTAACCGCGTGAGTGCCGCGTTGGTTCCCTGGGAGTTCCAGGGCGAGTCCGCGACTCGCATGGCGCAGTGGGTCCGGGCGGCTTACCTGGCGCCCGCGCTCGATCGGGAGACGGGGCAGTCGCTGGTGGCGGAGATCCGCTCGGAGCTGACTCCGGGCTGGTTTGCCGATGTGCTGGTCGCGCGCGTGGCCGCCGCGATGGGCGTTCAGATCCTCCAGACCAAGACGGAAGCGGCCATCGTCGCGCGCGGGGAAGCGTTGCTCGATCGCTGGATCAGCCTGATTCTGGGACAGCTGGCCCTGCTGGCACTCGGCGCGGTGGTCTTGGGCAGGGTTCTGGCGCGGCGCCTTTCGTTAGTGGTCGGGGACGCGCCCTTGCCGCCCCTCTGGTCGCAACAGGACGGCCTCGGGCTCTTCGTGCGGGGAGTGTTCGGTTTTCTGCTCATCGGCCTGGTGGCCACCTTCCTGCTGCCGAAAGAGTCTCTGTTCACTGGCATCTCGACGCTGGCGGCGGGCGTGCCGATGGTCTGGTGGACCCTCCGGTACTTCTCGCTCCGTGGCTTGTCGTTGCCGCTGGCCTTTGGGCTGAAACTGCAGCCGGGCGGGGTCGCGCGGATCGTCGGGGCGACCCTGGTTATCAGCACTCTGTCGGTGCTTGGAGAAGTGCTGATCACCGTCGGCAGCGATGCGCTCCACATCAAGGCCCATTGGGCGGACGGGCTTTTGGAAAACCTGCTATGGGGACCGTCGTGGCTCGTCGTCTGCGAGCTCCTCGATAGCATCGTCTGGGCGCCGCTGATCGAGGAACTGGCGTTCCGCGGCGTGCTCTACGCCACCCTGCGGATGGCAATCGGGGTGTGGCCGGCAATAGGGGTGAGCGCGGCCTTCTTCGCGCTGGTCCACGGCTACGGGGTGATCGGGTTCGCGTCGGTCTTCTGGAGCGGGGTCCTGTGGGCGCTGGCCTACGAGCGGACCCGCAGCCTCATGCCGGCGATCCTCGGCCATGCGATCAACAACCTCTTCGTGTCAGCAGAGTTTATCTGGCTGCTGAGGGTGTAGGCCTGCAGTTCCTACCAAGGCCTACGCTTGACTGGTCCAGACGGGTCGGCCGAGCCTTGCACCCTAACGGCAATAATCCGGCCAGGGCGGAAGGGCATCCTGCCGAAGGGGAAGTGATAGGCTAGCGATAGGACATGAAGGAATGGCACTTATGGTGAGAGTCTACCTTGCCTTGATTGCAGCACAACTGGGGCTTGTAGCAGGCTGTGCCCCTCAATACGGAAAAGAGGACTGCGCGACATTGTCTGGGAGAAGAGCACAATCGTGCCAGGAGTATCGCCAGCGCAAAGGAGATGCCGACATACGGGAAGAAAAAGCCGCTTTGCTAAAAGCCTATCGTCTCTGCCTTCAAAAGTACGAATCGGATGCCGTGAAGATGAAGGTGAACTGCGCCGTCTACACCCAAGCGCTTCATGAAATCGAAGTCAAAGGGCTGAAATAGTTGACCGACCCCACGCTTGACAGGTCCCGACCGGTGGCCCTCGCATTCTACTTCCGCTGATCCTCGCGCAAGTTGCCTACTCCCATTTTTCTGGCGTATAGTATTGACTAAGTGATACGCCGTTCTCCTTGAGTGGGTGGATCATGATCCACCCACTCAAGGAGAACGGCGTATCACTTAGTCAATACTATACGCCAG
>DASQRT010000221.1:0-4349 GCA_035642795.1 Nitrospirales bacterium | reverse complement strand
GATCTACCCCTGGCCAGGGTGAAGCCGCTTTAACAAGCGGTGGAGGCCCGAACCGGTATTGGTTGAAAACAGTTCGGATGAGCTGGGGGTCGGAGCGAAAGACTAATCAAGCTTGGAGATAGCTGGTTCTCCCCGAAATAGCTCTAGGGCTAGCCTCGTGCGTGACGTGTGGTGGTAGAGCTCTGAATGGGCTAGGGGTCCTACCAGATTACCAACCCCAATCAAACTTCGAATGCCATACGTTGAAGCACGGGAGTCAGACGACGTGGGATAAGCTGCGTGGTCGAGAGGGAAACAACCCAGATCGTCAGCTAAGGTCCCCAAGTGTGAGCTTAGTGGGAAACGATGTGGGGTCGCTCAGACAGCCAGGAGGTTGGCTTAGAGGCAGCCATCCTTTAAAGAGTGCGTAACAGCTCACTGGTCAAGCGATCCTGCGCGGACAATTCAACGGGGCTCAAGCTCACCACCGAAGCTACGAACTCAGTAGGGAGACCTGCTGAGTGGTAGGGGAGCATTCCGCGATAGGTTGAAGGTCGACCGTGAGGACGGCTGGACGAGGCGGAAGCGATAATGCCGGCACGAGTAGCGATAAAGCAGGTGAAAAACCTGCTCGCCGAAAGCCCAAGGGTTCCTGGGGAAGGTTAATCCGCCCAGGGTTAGGCGGTCCCTAAGCCGAGGCCGACAGGCGTAGGCGAAGGACAACAGGTTAATATTCCTGTTCCGCCGCGGTGACGTTATGAGCAATGGGGTGACGGAGAAGGCTAAGCACCGCCCGCGATCGGAAGTGCGGGTCCAAGCGCGTAGGGGGCTCTGGTAGGCAAATCCGCCGGAGCGCCGCAAGGCGACCCTGAAACGTGATGGGGAGGCCTTCGGGCCATAAACGGGCTGATGCCATGCTTCCAAGAAAATCCTCTAGCCAGTTGCCGAGGCGTCCGTACCGGAAACCGACACAGGTGGGCGAGGAGAATATCCACAGGCGCTCGGGAGAACTCTCGCGAAGGAACTAGGCAAAATAACCCCGTAACTTCGGGAGAAGGGGTGCCTCAGTAGGGTGTCAAAGCCCGAAGAGGTCGCAGTGAAAAGGGCCAAGCGACTGTTTACTAAAAACACAGGACTCTGCCAACTCGTAAGAGGAGGTATAGGGTCTGACGCCTGCCCGGTGCCGGAAGGTTAAGGAGAGGGGTTAGTCGCAAGGCGAAGCTCTGAACCGAAGCCCCGGTAAACGGCGGCCGTAACTATAACGGTCCTAAGGTTAGTTCTCGCTAGCCCCCGCTGTCAGCAATGATGGCGTGCGAATCCGGCTATATGCTGGGACACCTGGTGAATCCGACGGTACTTAGCAATGAGTGACAATCCGATCGGTGCAGGTAATCAGCAGGAAAGCCTGAGTCCCGAATGGGTGGTCGGCTTCGTCGATGGAGAAGGATGCTTCTTCGTTGGCGTGAATCGGCAGCCCACGATGAAGATCGGCTGGCAGGTCCTTCCAGAGTTCCGCGTGGTCCAGCACGAGAGGGACGTCAAAGTTCTCGAACAGCTACGCGAGTTCTTCAGCTGCGGTCAGATCACGGTCAACCCTGGTGATCGAAAGGAGCTCCGCATCAGAGGACTCAAAGAGTTGTCCGCACGAGTTGTGCCGTTCTTCGAGGCTCACCCACTGCGGACGGTAAAGCGAACCAGTTTCGAGCGCTTTGCCGAGGTGATTCGCCTCATGCAGCGAGGCGAGCATCTGACGACGGAGGGGCTGACTCGGATCAGAGAGTTGGCTGGTCGAATGAATCGAGGTTCTCAGAATCCTCAGAGGCCATACGCCGGATCTCCAGCCTGACCGCTGGAGAATGAGATGGTCCGAGCTGCATGGCGACATGCAGAGGTGAGCGGAACCGAAACGACTCACCCGTTCTTTCCAGAACGTAACAACGCTGAGCGAAATTCCTTGTCGGGTAAGTTCCGACCTGCACGAATGGCGTAACGACTTGGCCGCTGTCTCCGCGAGAGACCCGGTGAAACTGTAGCGCCAGTGAAGATGCTGGCTACCCGCGACTAGACGGAAAGACCCCGTGAACCTTTACTGTACCTTGGCATGGAGTTTTGGCGGAGTCTGTGCAGGATAGGTGGGAGGCTTTGAAGCCGGAGCGCTAGCTTCGGTGGAGCCGACGTTGAGATACCACCCTGACTGTGCTGGAGTTCTAACCTTGGCCCGTGATCCGGGTCGGGGACAGTGCCAGGTGGGCAGTTTGACTGGGGCGGTCGCCTCCCAAATTGTAACGGAGGCGCTCGAAGGTCGGCTCAGCACGGTTGGAAATCGTGCGACGAGTGTAAGGGCAGAAGCCGGCTTGACTGCGAGACCTACAAGTCGAGCAGGTGCGAAAGCAGGACCTAGTGATCCGGTGGTCCCGAGTGGAAGGGCCATCGCTCAACGGATAAAAGGTACTCCGGGGATAACAGGCTGATCTTGCCCAAGAGTTCACATCGACGGCAAGGTTTGGCACCTCGATGTCGGCTCATCGCATCCTGGGGCTGGAGCAGGTCCCAAGGGTTGGGCTGTTCGCCCATTAAAGCGGTACGTGAGCTGGGTTTAGAACGTCGTGAGACAGTTCGGTCCCTATCTGTCGCGGGCGAAGGAGGTTTGACGGGAGCTGCCCCTAGTACGAGAGGACCGGGGTGGACGGACCTCTGGTGTGCGAGCTGTTCCGCCAGGAGCATCGCTCGGTAGCTATGTCCGGCAGGGATAAGCGCTGAAGGCATCTAAGCGCGAAACCCGCCTGAAGATGAGACCTCCCAGGGCGCAAGCCCTCTGAAGGGCCCTCGTAGATTACGAGGTTGATAGGCCGGAGGTGTAAGCGCCGTAAGGCGTTCAGCTGACCGGTACTAATCGCCCGTGCGGCTTGACCACGGTTTTTTCCTCAGTCATCACCGAAGCGTGCGAGAGCGTCGCTTGTCTACGCTCGAGAATCTCCGTGTTTGGCGCGTCGGCGCGACTTGGCCGGCGCGAGAGTTCGATTCCCGGTGGCGATGCCGGAGGGGCCACACCCGTTCCCATCCCGAACACGGAAGTTAAGCCCTCCAGGGCCGATGGTACTGTGCTGGCAACGGCACGGGAGAGTAGGTCGCTGCCGGGTTAATTCAAAGAAGGGGGCCGGTCTGGCCCCCTTCTTCTTTTCTGTGGAGCGCTCAGGATGCCAAGGCGGAGATGAGCGCCAGGGCGAATCCGACGACCGTGAGGGCGACGGCCGCGCTCGCGAGAAGCCAATCGACCGTCGTCTCGGCCCTCCGCTCAGCGAAGGACAGCATGAAACCAGACACGAGGCCTCCGATGAAGCCCCCGGCGTGAGCCCGATTGTCGACGGCCGACATGAGAAATCCCGAGATGAAGAGCAGCAAGGCCCACATCCCGTACTGTTGGAGCTTCAACCGTCCGAATGCGCCGCCGCGTCTTCGGCCGTACGCGACGATCGCGCCGAGAAGCCCGAAGATGGCGCCCGAGGCGCCGACGGTCAACGGCACGCCGAGAACAGTCGAGAGAAGGAAGCCGGCGGCCCCCGACACGGTGAAGATGACGACGAGTCTCGCCGGACCGTAGAGCTCCTCGACCTCCGGGCCGAGTATCCGAATGAAGAGCATATTGAAGACGATGTGCGGGAGACTGCCGTGCAGATAGATCGCCGTGAACACCGTCCACCAGTGCCCGGCCTGCCACGGAATGGCGCCGGCGGCCCCGAATTCCCACAAGGCCCGGTTGCTTGGCGCGAACACGTCGAAGATGCCGCGCGAACGGAGCGCTGACGCCGGATCGAATACGAGCGTGGCGACGTAGAGGGCGGCGCACACCAGCGTCACCGCGTTCGTGAAATTCCACGAGCGAAAGACCTTCCGCAGCGGGCCGGCGAATCCCCACATGCCAGGGTTGCGCCGCCCGCAGACGAGGCAGACGGGTGCGGCGGCGTGCGTCAGCCTGCCGCAGGAGGGACAGAGAATCGACCCGGACGTCTTACGGAACATGGCGGCCCTCGTCGGCCGGCAGCAGACGATGCGAGTTCTCCCGCCACGCCGCGGAGGCGTCCCGCGATGGGCAGGTCACGTGGTGCTCGCGCTGCCGGAGAGAACACGATCCGGGGTCGACATCGCCGTGGACGGACGCGTCATCCATCCTGGCTCGAATCGTACGAGCGCCCGCAAAGCGTGTCAACTCGGGCACTTGGCGATCGCGTGGGGACGGTTTTCGTTGACACTTATCGACGGCGTCGCGTAGAGTTGCGGAGATCTCTCCACCGAAGGAGCCCACCGCATGAATCGAACGCAGTTTGCGATAGCCCGCTCGACACTCTTGATCACTCTGGTGCTGCTGCTCG
>DASQRT010000220.1:0-5134 GCA_035642795.1 Nitrospirales bacterium | reverse complement strand
AGCGGGTTGATCTCCACCAACGACGCGTTCTTCTCCATGAAGAGGCGGTACAGGTTGCCGAGCATCGCAATGAAGGAGCCGAGGATGGTCGGCTCGAGCGCCGGTAGCCCCAGGGCATACGCCAGGTTCCGCCCGTTATAGCCCTGGTACCCGACGGCCGGGTCAATCGGCTCCTTCAGCACCTTCTCCGGAGTCTTGGCCGCGACCTCCTCGATCTCCATGCCGCCCTCGGTACTGACGATGAAGACCGGCCAGCCGGAATCGCGGTCCACCAGGAGGCTCAGGTACAGCTCCTTGGTGATGCTGGCGCCCTCCTCGATCAGCAGGCAGCGCACCTTGCGTCCCTTCGGCCCCGTCTGGTGTGTCACCAAGTTCCTACCCAGCAACTCCTTCGCCAGCGCCGGCACCTCGGCGCAGTTCTTCGTCAGCTTGACCCCGCCCGCCTTCCCGCGCCCCCCCGCATGGATCTGAGCCTTCACGACGTAGACGGACACGTTCAGCTTCGCCGCCCATTTCTCGGCCGCCAGCGGCGTCCGGATCTCCTTGCCGACCGGCACGGGAACGCCGAACTGCGCAAATAACTGCTTGGCCTGAAATTCATGGATGTTCATGAGGGTCTCTTTGGAAAATCTGGCGGCCAGGTGGATCGCGTCGGGCAGGCGCCTCAGCCCTCTTTCCTCACGTAGTCCGGGAATAACATCGGCGAATGGACCTCGAGGGCGCCCGAGTGCTTCCGCGCCTCGGCCCGGAACCGCGCGAGGTGCTCCAACGTCAGCTTGCCGTGCTTCATGGCCTTGGCACGCTCGGCGGCAGTAGTCCCGGCCCGCTTGCCGAACACCATGAGGTCCAGGAGCGAGTTCCCCATCAAGCGGTTACGTCCGTGCAGGCCGCCTGAGGCCTCGCCGGCCACGAAGAGATTGCGCACGCCAGACTCGCCGTTCACGTCGATCTGCACCCCGCCGTTCTGGTAATGGAGCGTGGGGTAGATGAGCACCGGGTCTTTCGTGATGTCCAGCCCGTACCGCTTGTACTGGCGGACCATCGCGGGGAAATGCTTCTCGAGCGTGCCCGGGCCCGATTCCACATCGAGCAGCGGCGTGTCCAGCCAGACCCCGAGCCGTCCGGTGACGGTGCGCACGCCACGGCCTTCCTCACACTCCCTGATGATCGAGGAGGAGACGACGTCGCGGGTGTCCAATTCGTTCACGAAACGCTCGCCCTTGGCGTTCACCAGGTGCCCGCCCTCCGACCGGATGCCTTCTGTAACCAGTGCGCCGACCAGTTGCTCTGGGTACACGGCGCCGGTCGGGTGATACTGGAACGTGTCGATCTGCAGCAGCTTGGCGCCGAGGCGATAGGCCATCGGCAAGGCGTCCCCGGTGGCACCGTAGTGGTTGCTGGTCGGGAAGCCCTGGATGTGCAACCGCCCGATTCCGCCCGTCGCCAGAATGACCGTCTTGGCAGCGACCACCAGGTAGCGCTTGTTGTCCAGATCCTGCAGGATCGCGCCGGTGCAGGCCCCGTTGCCGTCGCTGAGCAATTCGACGGCCGCGCTGAACTCCAGCAGCTGGATCTTCTGGTTCAGCACTTCGTCCTTCAGCACCCGCATGATCTCGAGACCCGTGTAGTCCGAGCAGGTCAGCAGCCGCGGCTTGGAGCTCCCACCACCCTTCTTCACATGGAGGTTCCCGTCGGGGTCGCGATCGAACAGCACGCCCAGGTCCAAGAGCCACCTGGCGATAGTCGGTCCCTCCTCCACCATCGTCTTCAGGAGCCGGTGGTCGTTCTCCATATGGCCACCCTTGAGGGTGTCCAGGAAGTGCTGGACCGGCGAGTCCTCCTTGGTGATCGCGATCTGGATGCCGCCCTGGGCCATGACGGTGTTGGAATCGCCCAGGCGCAGCTTCGTGGCCAGGAGCACCTTCGCTCCGTGTGCGTGGGCATGTAGGGCCGCCGCGCAGCCGGCCCCGCCACCGCCGACGACCAGCACGTCCGTGGAGTAGGCCGGCGCCAGGTCCAGATCAACCGGCACCGGGCTGTCGCCTTCCAGCAGGGCCGCCAGCTCGCGCACTGTCTTCTCGCCAGCGTTGGGACCGAACTTGAGCGGGCGGTAGGCGTTCTCGCGGTAATCGGGGTGGTACTTCTTGATCAGCGTGTCGCGTTCGCCGGCGGGAAACTTCGGCAACGTCTGTTTACGGCGCGCGTCGCGGGTCTTGTGGAGCAGGTCCTGGAGGGCTTGTAGCTGCATTTACTTGATGGCCGCGCAGACGTCCTTGAGCTGCTGCTCGTCCATATTGAGGATGCGATCCCACTCCGAGTTGTAATGGCCCTGCTCGATCTCTTCGATCCGCTCGTGCAGGCGCTTGGGCTTCTCCGAGAAGAAGGCCCCCTGCGCGCGGCTTGCGTAAAGCGCGACCAGGTTCGGCGCGATGTCCGCGATGCAGACCGGCACGCAGAGCCCGCACATCACACAGTCCATGAACATCTCGGAGACCCCCTTGAAATCACCGAAGACTGCCTTCCACACACCGTCCCGCACGTCGATCCCTTGAGGGCAGGCCTCGGTGCAGGCGTTGCAGTTCCGGCAGAGCGGCGCCTCCGGATAGAGATTGAAGAGGTCCTGCTTGGGGTCCTTCAGCTCCGACATCTGATAGATGGCTTTGCGTGCGGGGAACGGCGGGACCATCGTGAAGGACATGCCGTCCTCGACGGCCGTCGAGCAGGCTAGGCAGGTCCTCACCTTTGGATCGTCCTTGGTCCGGTAGTACGTCGCGCAGGCCCCGCAATAGCCGCCGAGGCATCCGGCACCCCGAATCACTTCCTGGCCGCTGTACCACAGGGCCTTGATGACCGTGATCCCTTCCGGCACCTCGTACTTCTTGCCGGCGATCTCGACGGTCACCAGCTTCGGACGCAGGACTTCCTCCTGGTCGATGGCGACGTTCTTGTCGAATCCCTTGAAGTCCATGGCGTTTTCTACCATCCCGCCCCGTCGGAATCAATTACATATTGTTGATGATCACCGTTCCGAACGCCGAGCAAGAACCACTCGATCTTCCGCTTGCCACCATACGCCTTTTCCGCCGCGACGTCGAATCTAAGAGTCGAATCTAAGAACGGACGCTTTCCAATCACCAAGGAGTAGAGTCGTTCTTTTATGCAATCGCGTTCACGATCGCATTCAAGGTTGGGCTTGGACGCATGGCTTTCGTCGTCTTCTCGGCATTGACATGATAATACCCGCCCATATCGACCGGTTTTCCTTGGGCGCCGAGCAGCTCGGCCACAATCTTGGCCTCGTTCTGTTCAAGCTCCTTCGCAACTTTGGCAAAATGCGCTTGAAGGTTCTTATCTTGCGTCTGCTCGGCCAACGCTTGCGCCCAGTACAGCGCAAGATAAAAATGGCTCCCGCGATTATCAATCTCACCCACCTTGCGGGCCGGCGACTTGTTGCTCTCCAGGAACTTGGCGTTGGCACGATCGAGTGTGTCCGCCAAAATTTTAGCGGTCGGATTGTTGGATGCTTTAGCCAGATGTTCCAATGCGGCGGCCAGCGCCAGGAATTCGCCCAGTGAATCCCACCGCAAATACCCTTCCTCCTGGAACTGCTGCACATGTTTCGGTGCCGATCCGCCTGCTCCGGTTTCAAAGAGGCCACCGCCGTTCAGCAGGGGGACGATCGAGAGCATTTTGGCGCTGGTCCCGATTTCAAGAATCGGGAACAGGTCGGTGAGGTAGTCTCGCAACACGTTCCCCGTGACGGAAATGGTATCTTTCCCCTCCTTCATCCGTTCCAGCGAGAACCGCATCGCCTCCGCCGGGGACATGATCCGGATGTCGAGGCCCTTCGTATCGTGACTCGGCAGATACCGGTTGACCTTCTTGAGCAGCTCCGCGTCGTGCGCCCGGTTTTTGTCCAACCAGAAGACCGCGGGTGCTCCCGTGGCCTTTGCGCGATTAACAGCCAGCTTGACCCAATCTTGGATCGGCGCATCCTTGACCTGGCACATCCTCCAGATATCCCCTTCTTCCACCTTGTGCTCCAGCAACGTCTGTCCTGACACGGTGACCACACGCATCGTGCCGTTGCCCGGAGCTTTGAAGGTCTTGTCGTGCGATCCGTATTCCTCCGCCGCTTGCGCCATGAGCCCGACGTTGGGCACACTCCCCATGGTCCTCGGATCAAAGGCGCCGTGATTTTTGCAGAATTCGACGATCTCGTGATAGACCCGGGCGTAACTGCTGTCGGGGATGACCGCCTTGGTATCGTGCAGCTTCCCGTCCGGTCCCCACATCTTCCCCGAGTCACGAATCATGGGTGGCATGGAGGCATCGATAATGACGTCACTGGGAACATGCAAGTTGGTGATCCCTTTATCTGAGTTCACCATCGCCAGCGGAGGCCGTTTCTTGTACATCGCCTGAATGTCGGCTTCGATGGCGGCCCGTTGATCGTCCGGCAAAGTCTTGATCTTGGCGTAGAGGTCACCGAGGCCGTTGTCGGGATCGACGCCGAGCTTTTGGAACACGGCCCCGTGTTTGTCGAACACGTCCTTGAAAAACACCGACACCGCATGACCGAAGATCTTGGGGTCCGAGACCTTCATCATGGTGGCTTTCATATGAATCGAGAACAACACGCCCTGCTTTTTGGCGTCCTCGATCTGCGCATCGAGGAACTCCCGCAAGGCGCGGCGGCTCATGAAGGTGGCGTCGATGACTTCACCCGCTTGCAGAGAGAGCTTGGGTTTGAGCACCGAAGTCTTGCTGTCCTGGCCGACGAACTCAATGCGCGCGTCGGTGGCCTCGGTGAGCGTGACCGATTTCTCGTTGGAATAGAAATCTCCGCCGTTCATATGAGCGACGTGCGTTTTGGAGTCCCTGGTCCACGCTCCCATTTTGTGCGGGTGTTTTTTGGCGTGTTGTTTGACCGAGAGCGGCGCCCGGCGATCCGAGTTGCCTTCACGTAACACCGGGTTGACGGCGCTCCCTTTAATCTTGTCGTAGCGCGCCTTGATGTCCTTCTCTTTGTCGTCTTTCGGGTCCTCGGGATACTCGGGGAGCTTGTAGCCCTGACTCTGCAATTCCTTGATGGCCGCTTTGATCTGGGGGACCGAGGCACTGATGTTGGGCA
>DASQRT010000219.1:0-2057 GCA_035642795.1 Nitrospirales bacterium | reverse complement strand
GCGCGCCACCATCCGCGGCCTGCGCGCCCCGCACAACATTCACCTGGGCCCTGATGGGATGCTCTACCTTACCGACGGCCCCGCCAACCAGGCCGTCAAGGTGGATCCCGACAAGCTCCGCATCGTTGCCCGCTGGGACGTCGGCAGAGGCCCAGCGCATATCTTCATGACGCCGGACCAGCGGCTGATCGTGAACACCAACACCGAGTCGGGCGACGTGACCATCACGGACGCAAGCACCTTGCAGACCCTCGCGACGATTCCGGTTGGCAAGAGCCCGCATGGCATCGCGATCTCTCCCGACGGCAAGTTCGCCTTTGTCGCGAACCTGGGCAGCAAGGACCTCGCGGTCGTGGACCTGGGCGCGCGCAAGCTGGTGGCGACCATCCCGCTGGAGGATGCCGCTGTGCAGGCCTGGGTCGAGCCGCAGGGAAAGTTCGTCTATGTCACGGGATTGAACTCAGGTCAGGTTTTCAAGATTGATGCGGCGTCACGGAAGGTGGTGGCGAGGCTCCCGGTCGGGAAACTCCCGGCCCAACTCGGCGTCACCCCGGACGGCAAGTACCTGATCTCGTGCGATCAGGAATCGGCGCAACTCTCCATCTATGCTGCCGCCTCGGACAAGCTCGTCAAGCATCTCCCACTCGGCAAATGGACGCACGGCATCTCGTTCAGCTCAGACAGCAAGTATGCCTTCGTGACCAACATGAAGAGCGACGACGTCTCGGTCGTGGACTTGGGCAGCTTGACCGAAGTGAAGCGGATCAAGGTCGGCAAGGGACCGAACGGCATCGCCGCCAGCTATCCGAACTCGCTGATCAAGAAGTAGCGCCAGGCACCACCTGGAAGGGGCGCGTCCCCGTGGAAAGGAGCCTGTCTCGTCAGGCTCGGGGTGGGCGGGTGCGAAGACGCCTGGGGTGGGCGGGTATAATGGTTCCCAGCACCACCGCCCGCTTGGCGCCGGTGACGTGTGGCAGATTGCACGGGACGCCCTGCACATGCTGATAGGCGAAGACCGCGAACGCCATGGCCTCCAACGCGCGCCCGTCCCAGCCCAGTGCCTCGACTGTCCGGACTGGCGTTCCACTCCACATCTCTTGTAACTTCCGCATGAGGGTCGGGTTCCTCGCGCCACCTCCACAGATGAAGACCTCCTCGACCCGTCGCGGCAGGAATTTCCGCGCGTCCGCAATCGTCTGGACCGTGTACGCCGTGGCTGTCGCCACCAGGTCCGCATCCGAGAGACCGGCTAACCGGCCCAGCAGGACGAGCCGATCGACAAAACGTTCCCCGAACTCTTCGCGCCCAGTGGACTTGGGCGGCCGGCGACGCAGAAAGGGGTGCTGGAGGAGTCGTCGCAGCAGGCCCTCATCAACTTTCCCGGCTCGTGCGAGCCGGCCGCTGTGATCGAATTGATGCCGACCGCCTGTCACGGAACGCACGACCCCGTCAATCACCATGTTCCCAGGGCCCGTATCGAACGCGCGGACCGCGTGGAGCGAGCCGCCGGCCGGGAGATACGTCAGGTTGCTGATCCCGCCGATGTTGACCACGGCCCGCCCACGGGACGGATGGCGAAAGAGCAGGTAATGGAGGTAGGGGGTCAGCGGCGCGCCTTCCCCGCCGGCCGCCATGTCCCGACTTCGAAAGTCGGCCACCGTCGTGATGCCGGTCCGCTCGGCGATAACGGCCGGCGCGCCCAATTGCAGGGTGGACCGGACCAGCCCGATGATCGATTCGCGCCGAGGCTTGGGCAGGTGATGGAGCGTCTGCCCGTGCGAGCCGATCACCGAGACTCGGCTAGGTGGCATATCCGCCGCCTTAAGGACCTTCAACGCTGCCCGGGCAAACCACTCCCCCAGCGCGCCGTTCAAGTGACACACGTCCTCCACCGTCCCAGCGGTCATGGCCTGCAAGAGCCGCTCGCGAAAGGCGGTTGGGAACGGGAACATGCGGAACGCCTTGAGCGTGATCCTCAGATCGTGACCGGTCCCGCGGACGTCCACCAACGCTGCATCCACGCCGTCCGCTGAAGTGCCCGACATCAAGCCGAGGAC
>DASQRT010000218.1:0-6112 GCA_035642795.1 Nitrospirales bacterium | reverse complement strand
TTGTCAAACGAGCGGATACGTATGGAGGCGACAATGCTGCGCGAAACTGTCATCGCCCCACAAGCTTTTGCATATGGCGTCGTGTACTTCCTCCATCCGTCCAAACGCAAGCTAGTCTTTCCGTTGCACCTCTTGGTCAACATGGGAGACGAGACCTTTGAAGTGGCGTTCGAGGAGACCAGGTAACTGCCCACTACGCCTATTTTGACTCGATCAGCCCACTCAGGATAATATTCAACTCCTCCTCGGTGTACCTCCCTTTGAACCCGGCAGCGATGTCCTGCAGCAGTTGAGCCGCTTCGGGTCCGAGGCTGCGGATCATCGTCGGGGCGTCACCACCGTTCAATGCGGCTTTTACCTGTGCGTCACTCAGACGCCCACTCTGGATCGCTCCGGCGAGGATTCGCGCGAGTTGGGCGATTTTAACCTGCACGTCCTGCGGCAGATCGCGCAGCGGGGACATCGTCGATGGTGGCTCCGCGAACGCGACAGAGACACAGAGCACTAAACCCAGACTCACAGCGATGGATAGGACGAACTGGCGCGGCATGGGAGCCTCCGGGGTGACAAATGGGGTGAGTCTAGCGCAGGTGACGAGGAAAGGCTATGACTTGGATGGCAAAGCGCCTGCTTGATAGGTTGCTCAAGGTGTGGGGAAGCTCGAACGAGGGGACCTGGACTGGTTTAAGGGGGGGCAGGTTACGTATGCCTAAGCCCCCAAAGAATGACTCGTACGACAAAAATCAGCACTGCTGTGAAGAGGCAGATAAGTCCCAGGTAATAGTAGAATGGATGCATAGCCTCACGCTTGCCCTGTCGGCCTTTTTGTTTTCCAGAGGTCCGCTTGCGACGGCTCATCTATTAGTGACCTGCCCCCAGTTGTTGTACCATGAATGATAAGGGGATTGCCCAAGCCATCAACGACTTGAGCAACCCCCCTTCAGTTCGATTATGAATCAGCTGAGCGGAAACAAGTCAATTCATCAGACTCAAGATTTGGCTTCGAAGCGAACGACGGCGAACCGCTTTTTTCCGACTTTCAGCCGATACTCCCGTCCGGGCTCGCCCGGCAGAATGCGATCCCCGTCGGTCACTTTCTCACCGTCCAGTTCCACGCCGCCCTGCGCGATCAGCCGCCGCGCCTCGGTCTTGCTGGGGGCAAGCCCGGCCTTCGTGAGCACGGCGACCAGCGGCATGGGTTCGGCCGGCAGCACCTTGCGTTCCGCCGTTTCCGTCGGAAATTCTCGCTCTCGGAATTTTTGCCGAAACTCCGTGCGGGCATTGGCAGCCGCAGTGTGGTCGTGATAGCGGGCCACGATGGTATAGGCCAGATTCAATTTGGCCTCCATCGGATGCATGGCTTTGATAGCGTTCAAATCCTCGGTCGTGAGCAGCTCGTAATACCGCCACATCAGCGTGTCCGAGATGGACATGAGCTTGCCGAACATCTCGCCCGGTGGGTCTTCCAACGCGATGTAGTTGCCGAGGCTCTTGCTCATCTTCCGCACGCCGTCGGTGCCTTCCAGCAGGGGCATCGTAAGCACGACCTGCGGTGATTGGCCGTACGCCCGCTGCAACTCCCGCCCGACCAGCAAGTTGAACTTCTGGTCAGTCCCGCCCAGCTCGACGTCCGCTTCGAGCGCCACCGAGTCGTACCCTTGAACCAGGGGGTACAGGAACTCATGGATGCTGATGGGCTTCTGGTCGCGATAGCGCTTGTGGAAATCGTCGCGCTCCAGCATCCGGGCCATGCTGTAGTGCGCGCTCAGATGGATGAGCTGCTCGGCCGTCATCGTGTTCATCCACCGGCTGTTGAAATCGATGATGGTCCGTTCGCGGGCCAAGATCTTGTAGACCTGGCGCTCGTACGTCTTGGCGTTCTGACGCACTTCCTCTTTCGTCAGCGGCTTGCGGGTCTCTGAAGCACCGGACGGATCGCCGATCATGCCGGTGAAGTCGCCGATGAGGAAGATCACCTCATGGCCCAGGTCCTGGAAGTGCTTGAGCTTGTGGATGAGGATGGTGTGCCCGAGATGGAGGTCCGGCGCGGTGGGGTCGAAGCCGGCCTTGACGCGGAGCGGCCGCCGGTCTTTGAGCGACGCCGCGAGCTTGTCCTCGAGCTCCTTCGTAGAGATGATCTCGACGGCCCCGCGCGCGATGAGGGCGAGCTGTCGCTCCACTTCGTTCATGGCGCCTCCGCCGTTCTGACCAACGTGCGCAAGCGTTCCATCCGCTTCTCCCCGATGCCCCGCACTTTTCTCAGGTCCTCCACGCTCCGGAACCCGCCGTGGCTCTTCCGGTACTCCACCAAGCGCTGGGCAAGCTCCTCGCCGATGCCCGGCAGTTCCAGGAAATCTTCCATGAGGGCGGAATTGAGATCGAGCGGGAACGAGACGGGATGGCGCGGGACCGATCCGGTCTTGGACGGCACGGGCTTGACCGAGACAGGGATCGTGGAGCCGGCTTGGGAAAGCAGGGCTATGGCTTGCGCCGATTCAGTGTCGTTCCCACGTTCCGCCGCCCAGTAAAGGACCCCCACCGTCACGGCCAGCATCAGGACGTTGATCGCCAGAGCTTTCAGCACCGTCACGCCTTCACCCTCTCCTCGCCCACTTAGCCGACCTTCCGGCGGGCCAGGTGGATCGCCAGGCCCTCGACATCCTCGGCCGCTTCCATCAGCCCTTCCGGCATCGTCGGATGCGCGTGCACCGTCTGGGCCAGCGTCTCGGCAGTCGCGCCCATCTGCATGGCCACCGCGGCCTCATGGATCAGGTCCGCCGCGTGCGCGCCGACCAGATGGACGCCGACGATGCGGTCGGTCTTCGCGTCGGTGATGATCTTCATCAGCCCGGTGGTCTCGCCGGAGACGTGAGCCTTGCCGAGCCCGATCGGCCGAAACTTGCCGACCTTGATCTCCAGCCCCTGCTGTTTGGCTTCCTGTTCGGTCAGCCCCACTCGCCCGATCTCCGGGAAGGTGAAGATGCCAGCCGGGATCACGTCGTACCGCATGGTGGTCGGGTGGCCGAGGATGGTGCGGACCGCGACCTTTCCCTGCGCAGAGGCCACATGCGCCAGCATTGCCTTCCCTACCACGTCGCCGATCGCATAGACACCCTGCGCAGTGGTTTCCATCCGCTCGTTGACGAGAATCTCCCCGCGGCGGCCGAGGCTCACGCCTGCCTGCTCCAAGCCCAGACCGCCGGTGTTGAACCGCCGCCCGATGGATACCAGCACTTTGGAGGTGATCACCACACTGCCATCCTCCAGCGTGGTCGTGACGCCTTCGGCGCCGAGCGCGACCTTCTCCACCCGCACCCCCGCCTGGATCGTCACACCTTGCTTCTTCAGTTCAACCGCCAGCAGTGCTGCCACCTCCTCATCTTCGGTGGGAAGAATGCGGGGCAGCATCTCCACAACCATCACCTTCGTGCCGAGCGCGCCGAACAGGGAGGCAAACTCGCAGCCCTCCACCCCACCGCCAACGATCAACAGGCTTTGGGGGATCGTCGTGAGGTCCAATGCCTCACGACTTGTGATGACGTGAGTCCCGTCGATCGGGAGATTGGGGAGGGACGGCGGCGTGGTGCCCGTTCCGAGAATCACCGCATCGGCCTGGACGGTCGTGTCGGTCCCGTCGGGCTTCACCACACGCACGGTCTTCGCATCCACCAGGACGCCGCGCCCTTCGACCAGTTCGACGTTCCAGGTTTTCAGGAGGGTGCGGACGCCTTTCACCAGCCCGGCCACGATCTTGTTCTTGCGCTCGACCATGCGGGCGAGATCGTAGGAGACGGTGCCTGTAATCGTGATCCCAAACTCGCCCGCCTTCTTGATCTTCTGCCCAAGCTCCGCGCAGGCCAGCAGCGACTTGCTGGGAATGCAGCCCCAATTCAGGCATAAGCCACCCACAGCCGCGCTCTCGACGAGGGTGACCTGCGCGCCGAGCTGGGCCGCGCGAATGGCGGCCACGTAGCCGCCGGTTCCGGCCCCGATGATGGCGATGCGTTTGGTGTCGGGCATGCCCGCCCAGAAGACCTTACTTCGCTTCTTTGTCGAGGTACGCCGCGTAGGCCTTCGCGTCCATCAGCCCGTTGACTTCGGCGGGATTGGCCATCTCGATGACGGCCACCCACCCTTCGCCGTACGGATCCTTATTAGCCAATTCGGGCTTCTCGTTCAAAGCCACATTCACCTTAGACACGGTCCCGCTGATCGGCGTATAAATGGAAGAGGTCGCCTTTGTGGATTCGACTTCGCCGATTTCCTGGCCGGCCTTCACCTTCGCTCCAACCTGCGGCAACTGGAAAAAGACGATATCGCCCAACGCTTCCTGGGCGTGGTCGCTGATCCCGATGATCGCCTGTTTGCCTTCGACCCTCACCCATTCGTGTTCCTTATGATAGCGCAGATTTTCAGGAATCATCGTTTTCCTCTGGATTTAGATGCGGATTCAATAAATGGACGCGCGATGCTATGACTAGCGCGCCTGATTTGTCAAGCGAGGCGGGGCTGATTTCTCCTTGTAAATCAATCCCGTACCAAGCGGTAAGGATGCGATCTTGCCTTTGTTCTTTTCGGTCGGGTCCACGAGCAGCAGCAGCCGGTCGCCACGCACAATCTCGGCCGCCTTCGTGACCATTGCGCCCGGCGATGACATGCCGGCGATGGCGATGTAGTCGTACCGATACCGCCTGAGATCGAGCAGGTCCTCCGCGTAGGACGCCAGCGCCGTCTGCGGAGACGTAATCGTCTCCGGATGCACTTCCATCCCCACCTTCAAAGCGGGATAGGAGGCCCGGACCGCTCCCATCACACCCTCCAACGCTTTAGCGTACTCACGCTGTTTCCATCCCGCCCAGCGCCAGAACTCCGGCGCGTAGGTGAGGGTTTGGTCCCTGCCTTGCGTCAACAAGAGCCGTCCGGGATCGAGTGCCTGCCCGACATCCCGCTCGTACCGCCGCAGCGCCTGGGGACTGAACCCTTCGTTCGCCGCCGACGGGGGATCGGCGAGCAGCAACATGCCGTCGATTCCCGTGGCTGCCAGGTCCGTGAAGAAGCCTACCAGGTAATCCCGCAGCCCCGGGTGCAGGAGGTCCAGCGTCTCGGCTGGCTCCAGCTGGCCGGTCCTGGGGATGTACCGCCAGTCCGCCCACCCCAACGCCGGATCCACCCAATCCATCCGCCGCACCGACACCGCCGCCCAGAATTGCAGGCTCTGCCGATGGGCCGCGCCGACCACGGCAGCCAGCCTGTCCTGAATGACCGGCGCCCAGTCGGTCTTAAAGTACACGCCGGCCGCAGTGGGTGTGGGAGGGGCGCCCTTGGCGGGGCCCCCTTCCACTGTGATGGATGCCCGGTTCCGCGCGATTCCCACCACCACAGTATTCGTCCCTGACTGGCGCAGGCGATTCAATTCGCGCTCGTCCAGGCTCTCGAGGTCCTCCGGCCCCACATACGCCCCGAGGAGTTGCACCCCTGGCAGCCGCACGACCGGCAGTTGGCGCTCCAAGTCCGGGATCTTCGCGTGGGCCAGCACTGCCTGTGGCGACTGGGGATATTCGGAGACCAGACGCCGATACTCGGTCAGGGCCGAGGCGATTTCCTGGTTTCGCTCCAGAGTCTGTGCGAGGAGCAACGTGGCCTCAGGCCGGTCTGGCGCGCTGGGGTAGCCTTCCTGGACCCGCCGAAACAGATTGATCGCGCGGTCGAACTGGCCCTGGGCCGCGGCCTGCCGGCCAGCTTGGAGAATGCTGGCGATGACTTCAGAAGAGGGCATCGGCACTCTGGCCGGCGGCGCCTTCGTCGCACGCGATGCGCAGGCCGGCAGCGTGGCCAACACGATCACCGCGATCAGTTTCAGGAGCGGGAGACTGTGCTTGGAGGGACTCAGCGTTGGGGCGACTCCAGCGCGCTGAAGAAATAGGCCAGTTCGAACTGGGCCGCCTCTGCAGAATCGGAGCCGTGCACGGCGTTGTGCTCGATGTGGGTCCCGTAGGCCTTGCGGATCGTGCCTGCAGAGGCCTTGGCCGGGTCCGTCGCGCCCATCAGATCGCGGTGCCGCTGGATTGCGTTCTCGCCTTCCAGCGCCAGGACCACGATGGGCCCCGAGGAC
>DASQRT010000217.1:0-10595 GCA_035642795.1 Nitrospirales bacterium | reverse complement strand
CCTGCGCCTGACACCGGAGGGCCTGCGGTTCCTGCTCCTGACCCTGGCGGTTGGAGTCGCCGCCCTCAATACTGGGAACAATCTGCTCTACCTGCTGCTGGCGATGATGCTCAGCCTCATCGTCATGTCCGGCATTCTCTCCGAGCAATGCCTGCGGCACCTCGTCATTCGCCGGCGGATTCCGGACCATGTCTTCGCCAACAGGCCGGCGCTGATTGTGCTCTCCCTCATGAACCGCAAGCCGCGGCTACCAAGCTTTTCGCTCCGTGTCCTGGACGTCGTCGAAGGCAAGACCGTGGATCGAGGCATCCATGTCCTGCACCTGCCGACCGGCGCCTCGGTGACCCAGTCCTATCCGATCTTGTTCTCGCGTCGGGGACGGCACCGGATCGAGGGGATCAGAATCCAGACGCGTTTTCCCTTCGGGCTCTTCATCAAGGCGGCGCACGTTCCCCTGAGCTCCGATCTGGTGGTGTACCCTGAACTGCGGCCATTGCCGGAGGGCCTCATCCATGACCTCGATGTGCTGGGGCATGACCAGGCTGTCTCCCGGCGGGGACAGGGAGTCGGCCTGTACAACCTCCGGGAATACCTGCCGGGGGATGATTCACGCATGATTCATTGGAAGACCTCGGCGCGCCAGGCGCGGTTGATGGTGCGGGAGACCGAGACGGAGGATCTGCGACAGGTAACCCTGGCGTTGCCCACGGCGATCCCGGCAGGCGGCCTGCGCTTCTTCGAGCAGGCCGTCAGCCTGACGGCGTCCCTGGTGGCCTATTTCCAGGAGCAAGGATTTGCCGTGAGCCTGCTGGTCGGTGAGCGGGAGATCCTGTCTGGCATGGGGGAGGAGCACTTCTACCACATGCTGCATGTCCTGGCACTCTGTACGCCGACGCCGGCTGAGGGGAGTGCGTCGGGCGCTCCCGAGGGCTTTGGGATGCTGGGGGAGCTGACAATGCGTGGCGAGATCACCATCGTCGTCTTGCCCTCGCCCGACCCGTCGATTCAACGACTGGCTCAATGCGTGAGCCGAATCTTTCACGTCTGGGAGCTGCCGTGATTCTTGAACGCGCGTTTCCGGTGAGCTCCATCTTGTTGGCCGCCATCGGGTTTCTGGGTCTGGTATTTACCGGTGAGATTCCAGGGGGATTGGTCCTGATCGGGCTGGCAAGCCTAGTGGTGAGCTTGGCCCAGGCGATGGAGCGAGCCGGGGAGAGGCTGGCCCGCCAGATTGCCAGCCTCTCAAGCGCTACTTGGAATGTGTTCTTGATCGCCGTCTTCGTCTTCTTCGGCGCTGATCTCCTCCTGATCTCCAGGGACATCTTGCCGGCGGCCGTGCATTTTCTGATCCTGCTGATGAGCATCAAGCTCTTTCATCTGCATCAGCGCAAGGACTTTCTGCAGCTCTACGCGATCAGTTTCCTGGAACTCCTGGCTGCGGCGGCGCTGACGGTGGATCTCTGGTACGCGGGCGTGTTCATCGCCTACGTGTTCGCGGCGATCTGGACGCTCATCCTGTATCACCTGCGGAACGAGGTCGAAGAGGCGCGGGCGGCTGTGCAGGCCGGGAAGGAATTTCACGCTCTCTCGCCGATCTCGCGTCCGGTCACGGCGCAGTTCTTCTGGACGACGAATGGGATCGCGGTGGGTTCCTTCTGCCTGACGATGGCCATCTTTTTCCTGATCCCGCGGATCGGGGCCGGGTTCTTTCAGAAGAACCGTGTGGACCTGATCCGCACATCGGGATTTTCCGAAAAGGTGGATCTGGGGGTCATCGGCGCGGTCAAGCTTGACCCCACCGTGGTCATGCGAGTTGAACTGCCGGACCAGAAAGCGCCGATTCTGGAGGGGCTGTATTTCCGGGGCGCTGCCTACGACACCTATGACGGCCGCTCTTGGGCCAACCGGTTGGCGGCCCGGCGGCTGTTGGGCCGCACTCCTGACGGTGGGTTCATGGTGCCTTCCGAACAGACGCTGGCCGTCCCCGGGTCTGCCGTGATGCGTCAGGAGGTCCTCATCGAGGCGCTCGACACCACCGTGCTGTTCGGGGCGTCGTTTGTGGAGTCGGTCAAAGGCAGTTTCGTGGTGGTGCAGATGGACGGCATGTGGGGGCTCTACCTGCCGTTTCCGTCCTCCGCGCGCTTCCAGTACAGCGTGCGCTCGATTCCCGGTCGCCTGCGGGAGGACGATCGCGCTGCGACGTCCTTCATCTATCCTGTTTTCATCCGGGAGCATTACCTCCAGTTGCCGGACACCAGCTCGCGCGTGGCGGCGTTGGCCCGCGAGGTGACCAGCGCCGCGTCCACCCCGTACGGAAGGGCTCGGGCGATCGAGCAGCACCTCCGCCGGAGCTATCAGTACAGTCTTGACGTCGGAACGACCGCGTCGGCCGATCCCGTGGAGGACTTCCTGTTCGCTCGGAAGACCGGCTACTGCGAGCACTATGCGACGGCGATGGTCGTGATGCTCCGGACCTTAGGAATCCCCTCGCGTCTGGTCACCGGCTTTCTCCCTGGGGCGTGGAACGACTTCGGCAATTACTACACGATCCGACAACAGGATGCACACGCTTGGGTGGAGGTGTATTTCCCCCGCTCCGGCTGGGTGACGTTTGACCCGACGCCCTCCGTGCCCGCCGCTGCGCCTTCCTTGGTCTGGTGGAACATCGACAAAATCGTAGACTCGATCCGACTCCGGTGGGACCGTTACGTGGTCCAGTACAGCTTCCGTGATCAAATGGCGGTGGCAAAGTCGCTCCGGGATCAGAGCGAGAGGGTGCGTTCGGAGGTGTCCGACTTCGTGTCAACCGTCACTCGCGGGTTGGCGTCTGCGCGGGCCTGGCTGGTCGAATTGGCGCGCGTGCGCGGGTGGACCCTCGCGATAGGACTGGCGGCTGGCGCGTTCGTAATCGGTATGGTCCTCGCCGTGATCCTGCGCGGCCAAGGACGCCGGCAGCGACAGCTGGATCCCCGCACGCCCCGACAGGTCGCCGCCAGCCAGCTTTATAGCCGGATGCTGCGCATCCTGAAAGCCCGTGGGCTGCAGAAGTCCCCTGGGGCGACCCCGCTGGAATTCGCCCGACAGGTGGCGCGCGAATGGCGGGACGCTGCCCCCTTCGTACGTCCCCTGACCGACCTCTATTGCCAGGTCCGCTTCGGGCAGGCCTCGCTCTCGTCGGCTGAGGCCCAAAAGGTTCACGATCTGCTTGCCCGGTTGCGCGCCGTCAGGCGGTAGCGGTCGGTTTCGCCTCTCCTTGACAGGGTAGGGGGGGGAGACTACGATACCTCTAGGCTGAGTTGATCATGGCAAGCGGACCACAGGCCTCTCATCTGCCATTCCTCCGATTCCCGGTTTCTCTCCTTCTCAGTGGCTGTCTTCTCCTGTCAGCGTCGGCCGGGCTTGGAAAGTCTGAAGACAGTGCACAAGGGGCTGTGTACGTGGGGACCTATGAGGGCGTGATCAATCCGGTGACCGCCGAATACTTCAATCGGGTACTGACGGACGCCCAAGAGGCAGGGGCCGCGGCCGTCGTCCTTCGCCTGGACACGCCGGGCGGGCTCGATACCTCCATGCGGCTGATCATCAAGGACATCACGGCCTCCCCAATCCCGGTGATCGTCTACGTTGCGCCGAGCGGCGGGAGGGCAGCCTCAGCGGGGGTTTTCATCCTCTATTCCGCGCACATCGCGGCCATGGCGCCAGGCACGAACGTCGGCGCGGCCCATCCCGTGGCGATGGGGGGCGGTGAGATGGACGCCGTGATGAAGGCCAAGGTGGAGAACGACGCTGCAGCCTATATTAAATCCATCGCCGAGAAGCGGGGGCGAAATGTCCAGTGGGCTGAAAATGCGGTGCGCAAGAGCGTGTCGGTGACGGAGAAGGAAGCCCTGGCGCTGAAAGTGATCGACCTGATCGCCGAAGACGTGCCGTCTCTGTTGGCGGCTGTGAATGGCCGGGAGATCGTGACGGGCGCCGGCAAGGTCGTGCTCCGGACGAAGGGGGCCCGGCTGAAGGAGAGTCCTATGGGCTGGCGTCTCGAGGCGCTCAAAGTCCTGAGCGATCCGAACATTGCGTTCATCCTTATGACCTTGGGCACCATCGGGCTGCTCGCGGAGTTGTACAATCCGGGCGCCATCCTGCCTGGGATTGTCGGGGCCATCAGCCTCATCCTAGCCTTTTATTCCCTTCAGACCTTGCCGATCAACTACGCGGGCGTGCTGCTCATCCTCCTGGGCATCGTGCTGTTCATCCTTGAGATCAAGGTGACGAGCTATGGCCTCTTGAGCCTGGGCGGCATCGCTTCGATGGTGTTGGGTGCCCTCTTGTTGGTGAAGACCGACGCGCCCTTCCTGAAAGTGTCCCTGTCAGTCATCATCCCGACGGTGGTGACCTTCGGTGCCCTCCTGCTCACCATCACGTGGCTGGCCGTGAAGTCCCAGATGCGCCGCCCCGTGACGGGAGCGGAGAGCATGGTCGGGACGATCGCCGTGGCCAAGACCGATCTGGCGCCACGCGGGAAGGTCTTCCTGCAGGGGGAAATCTGGGATGCGGTTAGCGAGGAGCCGATCCATGAAGGTGAGGAGACGGAAGTGAAAGCCGTGGTGGGCCTGACGCTGACCGTGGGGCCGCGCCGCAAGTAATCCACGAGAGGAGTTGCCGATGATACCCTATCTTATACCGGTTATCCTGCTCGCGATCCTGATCTACAACATGATCAAGATCTTGATGGAGTACGAGCGGGGGGTGATCTTTTTCCTAGGGAAGTACCAGACGGTCAAGGGTCCCGGCCTCATCATCGTGCTCCCGATCGTTCAGAAGATGCTTCGGGTCAATCTCCAAACGGTCACGATGGAGGTGCCGGCCCAGGACGTGATCACCCGCGACAACGTGTCGGTCAAGGTCACTGCCGTCATCTTCTTTCGCGTGGTCGATCCCCAGCGGGCGATGCTCGCCGTGCAGGATTATCTCTATTCGACCTCGCAGATTGCCCAGACGACCCTGCGGAGTGTGTTAGGGCAGAGCCAATTGGATGAGCTCTTGTCCAAGCGGGATCAGATCAATGTGGAATTGCAACGGATCATTGATCAGCAAACCGAACCCTGGGGTGTCAAGGTCTCGGCGGTCGAGGTCAAGAACGTGGATCTCCCTCAGGAGATGCTCCGCGCCATTGCGAAGCAGGCGGAGGCCGAGCGCGAGCGGCGCGCCAAGGTTATCCATGCCGAAGGCGAGTTCCAGGCTGCCCAGAAGCTCTTTGAGGCCGCGGATATCATCGCGCGCAATCCAATGGCTTTGCAGCTCCGATTTCTCCAGACGCTGGTGGAGGTGGCGTCTGAGAAGAACTCGACGACGATCTTTCCCATCCCCATCGACATCATCTCTCCCTTCATCCAGGCCATGAAAAAGCCCTGATCATCCCGTTCATGGAGCAGGCGCTCATTTATCGCGGAGTGGCCAGGAAGGCCTTGGACTGGGTCCGGGAAGCCCGGTACACCAGCAGCCAGATTGTGATCGGGGCATTTTTGGCCATGATCCTCGTCGGCACCCTCCTCCTGATGCTCCCCTTTGCCACGACGGGCCCGGGCATCCGGTTCGTGGACGCGCTCTTCACCATGACGTCGGCGGTTTGCGTCACGGGTTTGATCGTCTTGGACACTCCGAAGGACTTCACCCTCTTCGGCCAACTGGTCATCCTTCTGGGCGTCCAGTTGGGAGGGCTCGGCTACTCAACGACCGCCACGCTCCTGCTGTTGGCGCTGGGACGCCACATTGGCCTGCGGGAACGCATGATGATGATGGAGGTGCTGAACACGTTGAGTATGGAGGGCCTCGTGCGGTTTGTGAAGGTCATCGTGGCGATCACGCTCGTCGTGGAAGGCGTCGGGGCACTGATCCTTACGGTCCGGTTCTCCTTCGACATGGACGTCCTGCGCGCCCTCTACTTCGGGATCTTCCATTCGGTCTCGGCCTTCAACAACGCTGGGTTCTCCCTGTTCTCCGAGAACTTCGCTTTGCTCGCGTACCGGACGGACCTGACCGTTATCCTGACGATCTCGACCTTGATCGTGTTGGGCGGGATAGGGTTTCTGGTCTATCGAGACTTTCTGGAGAATCTGCGTGGCCAACGGTTTCGTCTTTCGACCCATACCAAGCTGGCCGTGCTGGTTTCGGGGTTGCTGATCGTCGGGGGAACGGTCGGGATTTGGGCCTTTGAAGTTCAGAATGAACAGACGCTGGCGCCGATGTCCCTAGGCGATCAAGTACTGGTAGCGTATTTTCATTCCATCTCGGCCAGAACCGCGGGGTTCAATACCATCGACATCAGTGCAGTGGTGACGCCCACGTTGTATTTTCTTATCCTGCTGATGATCATCGGAGCCTCGCCAGGGGGCACCGGGGGCGGGATTAAGACAACGACCTTCGGGATCATCTGCGCGGCGATCTGGGCGACGTTGAAGGGGCGTGCCGATGTTATGATGTTCCATCGACGGATTCCCCAGGAGATTGTCCACAAAGCGTTCGTGCTGTCATCTCTGGCGTTTGGGCTCGTCACCGGCTTCACCATGATGCTCTCATACTTAGAGGACCAGAATTTCATTCAGATCATGTTCGAAGTCGCGTCGGCGGCCGGGACGGTTGGATTGTCCACTGGAGACGGCGGTGTCCTGAGCCTGTCGGCCTTGTTCAGTGATTTCGGCAAGTTCATCATCATCATCACGATGTTTCTGGGACGGCTGGGCCCCCTGACCGTCGGCCTCTTTGCCGTCAAGAGCTACGAGGATTTGCGGTACCGGTACGCGGAAGCGCGGGTGGTGTTAGGATAAGCCAAGACGAGCACACACCGGTGGAGGTGAATGTATGAAACGTCAGGTGGCGGTTATCGGGCTGGGACGCTTTGGGTATAGGGTCGCTGAGACGCTGGTCAAGGAAAGGTGCGAAGTGTTGGCCATCGATACCGATCCCGAAAAGATCCAGGCCATCAGCGATTTGGCGACGTTCGCCGTCCAGTGCGACGCGACCGACGAGAAAGCCCTCAAGGCCGTCAGTGTGCAGAACGTGGATGTGGCCGTGGTGAGCATCGGCGAGAATATCGAGGCCAGCATCCTCATTGTACAGACCTTGAAGGAGATGGGCATCAAGCAGATCATCGCCAAAGGGGTCACCGCCCAACACGGCAAGATCCTGAAGAACCTCGGCGTGTCGGAAGTCATCTTCCCGGAGCGCGATGCCGCCATCCGGCTGGCCCAGCGACTGGTGTCTCCAAACGTGCTGGAGTATCTGGAGCTCGCCCCGGGCTTCAGCGTCGAGGAGCTGACCGTCCCGGACCATATGTGCGGGCTCCGCCTGCGCGAGGCCAAGATTCAGGAGACCTACAATGTCAACCTCATCGGCATCCGGAAGAAAGTGACGCGGATGGTCAAAGGGCGGATGACCACCGATGAGGTGTTCAATGTGACGCCCTCCTTGGATGATGTCATCGAAAAGGGCGACATCCTGGTCCTCGTAGGCAAGCAGGAGGATCTGCAGCGGCTGACTAAATCCGAATAACTGCCTGGAAGTCCAGAAGATTCTTCCCCCATAGCCCTTGATCTTGCGTTCTTCCCTGGTTATCCATTACTAAAAGGTTAAAAATGAGTTGGTTTCCGTTCGCTCCATCTAAGAAGTTTAGACGGCTTTTCAACGGGTTAGAAGATTTAAACGATGAGAGAATTTTTTGTGAAGGTATTAGACATCTGAGGGCGTTCACGTGTCCGTAGAAATGATAGAGGTTAAGGCTCTCAGCGAGGACCAGATTGTGATGGGTGATCTGCCGAAAGACGAAGTGCTGCTGGAGGAGGACGCCGTGATCGGGGAGTCCGATCAGGATACTCTTCCATATCCCGTGGCGGAGACACTGCCGGCAGAGGCCGTGGAAGGCTCAAGCGCGGGCGCCTCCCAGGAGTCAGGGCCGACCGAGGCGAACCTTGCCGAGCTGGAATGGCTGTATTTCCGGTCCTTCGGCACGAAGGCCTTGCTGACGCGCGAAGACGAAGTCGCGCTCGGGAAACGGATCGAGCAGGGCGATCGGCAGGTGCGCCGCGCCCTCAGAACGGTCCTAGCCATTACGCGCGGGCTCCGACAGACGGAGTCGCTGAAGGCCTGCCAGACGGACCTGAAAACCGTGGTCGGTGTCAGCGGGCTCTCGGCGACGGATCTTGAAAAAGGGAAGCGGGCCATCCAGCAGGTCATCAAGGAGATCTGCGGACCGAGTCGTCGTGTGACGCCAAAGGCTCGTCAAGTGAAGGCTGCCTTGAAGCAGTACTACGGAGGGCGGGCCCAGCTGGAAAAGGCCAAGGAAGAGATGGTTCTGTCCAACCTGCGCCTGGTCGTGGACATCGCCAAACACTACAACGGACGGGGCATGAGCCTCCTGGATCTCGTCCAGGAAGGCAATATCGGCCTGATGAAAGCGGCGGAGCGATTCGACCACCGCCGCGGGTTCAAGTTCAGCACCTATGCCACGTGGTGGATCCGCCAAGGGATCACCCGCGCGCTGGCGGATCAGTCCCGCACCATCCGGGTGCCCGTGCACATGACTGAAGCGTATCAGCGGGTCTCCAAGGCAACTCGTCGGCTGGCGCAGCGACTCGGCCGGCAGCCTTCCCGGGAGGAAGTGGCCGGCGCGGTCAAGACCTCGAGCGACAAGGTCGAACAGGCGATCCAGGTCTTCCAGGACATCGTCTCTCTGGAGCACCCGATCGGGGACGGGGAAACCCTCCTCGGAGACTTCATTCCTGATCGGGAGACCCCGCAGGCCGACAGCCAGGTCGGGCTCAAGGAGATAACGCGGGAAGTCGCGCGGGCGCTTGGTTCGCTCAGTCCTCGCGAGGAAGCCGTGATCCGCCTCCGGTTCGGCATCGGGCAGGGCGAGCCGATGACTCTGGAGGAAGTCGGCCGCATCTTGGGGGTCACCCGTGAACGGATTCGCCAGATCGAGGAAAAGGCCTTGATGAAACTGCGGGCTCCCGAGTTCCAGCAGATCTTCCGACCCCTTCTGTAAGCGTTCGCCCCGGCTCATCGCCGTGGCGTATCCTCTTCCGCCTTCCGCCTGAATATGCGACAATACCACTTTGGTCGTGGAGAGTCGCGGATGGCGTGCGGCCAGCGGGCAAGCTTGAGCGTGGCGGGCAGTGTCCTCCTGATGGGCTGCGCGTTGTCCTCGGTCGCGGCGGTCCCCGATGATGACCTTCCGCCCAAATCTCTCTCGGTGCCGGACGTGGTGGCGGAGGTCCTGCCCGCCGTCGTCACCGTCATGGCCCACGGACCCATCCGGCTGGCCCCTTCTCAAACGCTTCCATCCGGCTCGGGATCAGGCATCATCATTTCACCAGGCTACATCCTGACGTCCAACCACCTCGTGACGGGAGCGACGCGGTTGGTGGTGGGTCTCTATGACGGTCGGCTCGTGCCTGGACGAGTCGTCGGCCGGGACTTTCTGACCGACTTGGCCTTGGTCAAGGTCGAGATCGAGGGGCTGGTCCCAGCCAAACTGGGCAGGTCATCCCGCCTCCGCATCGGGGAGACGGTCGTCGCCATCGGCAACCCCCTGGCGATGAAAGGCGGGGCGACGGTGTCCGTCGGGGTGGTCAGCGCCCTCGACCGGGCGATCGTCCCGCCGTCCGGGGAGACGTTGTACAACCTGATCCAGTCCGATGCGGCCATCAACCCCGGAAGCAGCGGAGGTCCTCTGGTGGATCTGTCAGGCCGGGTCGTCGGCATCAACACGGCAGTGGCACCGGCCGCCCAGAACATCAGTTATGCGGTCGCCATTGACGAGGCCATCCCTGTGGTCCAGTCCCTACTCGTGCGAGGCAGCATGCTCCGGCCTTCCTTGGGGTTCGTCCCGGTTACGATCACGGGCAGTGTCGTGGCCTCGTTCGGCCTGGATGTCGAACGGGGCGTCTTGGTCATCTGGGTCGAGCCGGGGAGCCCCGCGGCTCAAGCCGGTCTTCGCGAAGGCGACGTCGTCACCGCCGCGGACATCACACAGGTCTACAATATGTCGGACCTCTGGCACGCGCTGCTCAAAGACGGATCGACGTCTCCGACCGTGACCCTGTCGGTGGTGCGTAAGTCCACCCAGGAGAAGATCCAGCTCAAACGACCGGTGACTAAGTGATCGGACACCTGTTTGCTCTCGGCCTGACCGACTATCAGGAAGCTTCTCATCTCCAGGTGGCTCTGCACCGAGCGCGTGTGCAAGACGTGATCGGCGACACCCTGCTGCTCACGGAACATCTTCCGGTCTATACGCTGGGACGTACCACTCGCCCGGAGCATGTCGGTGAGGGGTGGGCGCGAGGGATAATCAACGGGATTCCGGTGCTGAGCGCGGACCGGGGCGGCTCCGTGACCTACCATGGGCCTGGCCAGCTGGTGGGATACCCCATTCTTCGACTGCGGACTTACTGTGCTGGGCCGAAAGCGTACGTGAGTTGTCTGGAGGAGGTGCTCATCCAGGCGTTGGATGCGCTCGGAGTGCCCGCCGGGCGGCGCGCGGGGATGCCCGGGGTGTGGGCGGGGGATCGCAAGATCGCGGCGGTGGGGGTCCGGATCTC
>DASQRT010000216.1:0-2601 GCA_035642795.1 Nitrospirales bacterium | reverse complement strand
GCCCCTCTCCTGCGCGATGTTGAGTCCGTAGGCGCTGCTGGTCCCGGTCTCGTACGCGATCAGTGAGCCGTGGGGCTGCATTTGGAGGTCGCGCGGATCGGCCTTCTCGTAGCGGGCAAAGATGTGGTGCAGGATGACGGTGCCCTTGGTCTTGGTCAGAAGCGCGTTCTTCAGGCCGATCACCCCGCGGGTCGGGATGTGGTACTCGAGGTGCAGGTCGCCGTGGATCGTCAGCTTCATGTGGCGAAGCTCGCCGCGGCGCCGGCCGACTTCTTCGATGACCGAGCCTTGGAACTCCACCGGCACCTCGATGGTCAGCTCTTCGTAGGGCTCCAGCGTCACCCCGTCCGCTTCGCGCAAGATCACTTTCGGCTGGGAGACCTGGAGCTCGTAGCCTTCCCGGCGCATTGCCTCGATGAGGACCGCAAGGTGTAGTTCGCCGCGGCCGGCGACAAGGAACTGGTCGGTGGAATCGGTTTCTTCCGCGCGTAAGGCCACGTTGGTCTCTAGTTCCTTGTACAGCCGTTCGCGCAGGTGGCGGGACGTGACGTACTTGCCTTCCCGTCCGGCGAAGGGGCTCGTATTGACCGAAAAGGTCATCTGGACGGTCGGCTCGTCGATTGCCACAGGCGGCACGGGGACCGGTTGCTCGGGATCGGCCAGGGTCTCGCCGATCCCGATCTCCGGGAAGCCGGCGACGGCCACGATCTCGCCCGCCTCGACGTGGTCCACCTCCTTACGTTCCAATCCTTCGAAGACGAGGAGGTCGGTGGCCTTGCCGGGGATCTGGGTCCCGTCGGTCTTGATCCGCACCAACGCCTGGCGCTTGGTCAGGGTGCCGGAGAGCAGCTTGCCAATGCCCATCTTGCCCTTGTAGGGGTCGTGGGACAGAGCGAGCACCAGCAACTGGAGCGGGCGGTCCAGCCCGATCGCCGGCGGAGGGATTTTCCCGAGAATCGTGTCCAGCAATGGCGCAATGTCCACGCCCGGCTTCTCCGGATCCAGCGAGGCCGTGCCCTGCAGAGCGGAGGTGTAGACGATGGGAAAGTCAAGCTGATCGTCGCTGGCGCCCAGGTGAGCGAACAGGTCGAACGTGCGGTTGACCATGTCGTCGATCTGGGCGTCGGGCCGGTCAATCTTATTGATGACGACGATGGCCTTGTGTCCCAGGCCCAAGGCCTTGCGGAGTACGAAGGCGGTCTGCGGCATGGGGCCTTCCTTGGCATCCACCAGCAGCAGGACGCCGTCCACCATGCGGAGGGTGCGTTCCACCTCACCGCCGAAGTCGGCATGACCAGGCGTATCCACGATGTTGATCTTGACCCCTTTGTAGACCACGCTGGCGTTTTTGGCTTTGATGGTGATACCCCGCTCGCGCTCCTGGTCCATCGAGTCGAGAATGCGCTCGCCCATGCTCTCGATGTTGCGGTGCACGCGGGTCTGCTTCAGGATCGCGTCCACGAGGGTCGTTTTCCCGTGATCCACGTGAGCGATGATGGCAATGTTGCGAATGTCTGTTCGGCGCATGGTTATCTGGTTGCTGCGGATCGCACAAACGTTGTCGCGGGAGCGGTCCGAAGAGACTTCACTCTAACGCAACCGCGTCGGAGGAGTCAAAGCTTCGCCTGCCGTTCTTGTGATTTCGGGAGGAGCACGGTATCATACATCATCTTTGGCACGATAAGATAAGGTAACGCATGCCATTCGCTGAGCGCTTCTTGCTCTTCCTGCGTCATCAGTCCGTCTGGAAAGCCCTGCTGTGGGGTGTCTTGACGGTGGTCCTGATCGGCTTTGTGGCGGGTCTGGCCACGGTGGGGTACCTACTTCAAGACCTGCCCCCCATAACCGGCCTGCACGAGTACCAGCCCAGCCTCGTGACCCGTGTCTACTCGGCCGACAAGCAAGTGATCGGCCAGTTCTTCGTGGAACGGCGGATCCTGGTCCCGCTGGAGAAGATTCCCCGGCATGTGGTGAATGCGGTGGTGGCGATCGAGGATGCCCGCTTCTTTGAGCATCGGGGCCTGGACTTTGTCGGCATCGCCCGGGCCGCGATCGCGAACCTTGTTTCCGGGAAGATCCGTCAAGGCGCGAGCACCATCACACAGCAGTTAGCGCGCTCGCTCTTCCTGTCGCCCAAGCGGGACTTCGAGCGCAAGGCGAAGGAAGCGCTCCTGGCCTTGAAGATAGAGCAGATGCTGGGCAAGGAACAGATCCTGGAGCTGTACCTCAACCAGATCTACTTCGGGCACGGAGCGTACGGCGTGCAGTCCGCCGCCCACACCTACTTCGGCAAGGACGTGGGGCAGATCACCCTGGCGGAGGCGGCGTACTTGGCGGGCCTGCCCAAGGGGCCGTCGGACTATTCCCCGTACTACCATCCCGAAGCCTCCAGGAAGCGTCAGGCCACGGTGCTGAAACGGATGGTGGAAGAGCGGTTCATCACTACGGCGGAAGCGGAAGGGGCCATGGCGGAAGACGTTCCGTTCAAGCGTCTGACGCGGGACGAACCTGAACCGGCGCCCTACTTCGTCGAGCATGTCCGTCAACGGCTGATGGCCACCTACGGCGAAGCCATGGTGTACAAGGGCGGGCTCCAGGTGT
>DASQRT010000215.1:0-4553 GCA_035642795.1 Nitrospirales bacterium | reverse complement strand
CACCGACGTCTGGTTCGATCGGGAGGCTGCTGAACTGCTGCCGCCGGGCACGACTTGCCCGAAGTGCGGCGGGCGGGACTTCGACAAAGAGCGGGACATCCTGGATGTCTGGTTCGAATCCGGCGTGAGCCACGCGGCGGTCCTCAAACCGCGGGGCAAGGCGGCTGGACAGGAATGGTGGCCGGCTGATCTCTACCTCGAAGGCTCCGACCAGCACCGCGGCTGGTTCCACAGCACGCTGTTGGCCAGCATCACCACCGACGGGCGCGCGCCCTACAAGGCCGTCCTGACCCACGGCTTCGTCGTAGACGGCGACGGCAAGAAGATGTCGAAGTCGGCCGGCAACGTCGTGGCGCCTCAGGAAGTCATCAAGCAGTACGGTGCGGAGATCCTGCGCCTGTGGGTGGCGGCCCAGGACTATCGGGAAGACGTCCGCATCTCGCCGGCCATCCTCTCGCACCTCGTGGATGCCTACCGCAAGATCCGGAACACGGCCCGCTTCCTGTTGAGCAACCTCGCCGATTACGATCCGACGCGGGACGCGCCACCCGACGAGCGGCTCTCCGAGCTTGACCGGTGGGCGTTCATGCGGCTGCATGACCTCATCGACCGTGTCCGCCGAGGGTACGAGGAGTTCGAGTTCCACCTGATCGTCCACGCGCTGAACAACTTCTGCTCCGTGGACATGAGCGCGATCTACTTCGACGTGCTGAAGGACCGGCTCTACACCTTCCGCAAGGACGCCCCGGCGCGCCGGTCCTCCCAACGAGTACTCCACGAAACCTTGCTGACCTTGACGAAATTGATGGCACCGGTGCTGAGCTTCACGGCGGAGGAGATCTGGCAGAGCATCCCTGAGAACCAGCGGGAGGCGCCCAGCGTCCATCTGATGCAGTTTCCGAAGGCGGACCCACGATACCGTGACATGGAGCTGGGAAAACGGTGGGAGCAGTTGCTCGATGTACGATCCAAGGTACAAGCAGAGTTAGAGAATAAGCGTCGAGAGAAGCTGATCGGGGCGCCGCTTGAGGCCAAAGTTCTGATCGACGCTAATCCAGAGAAGTACAACCTTCTCAAAACTTATGAGTCGGACTTGCCTGGGCTCTTCATCGTGTCCCAGGTTGAACTGAAAGAAGTGCATCATCTGCCCCACTATCCAGACTTTGACGTGAAAGTCGTCAAAGCGAGAGACAAGAAGTGCGTGCGCTGCTGGAACTACCGACCCTACGTCGGTACGAATGCGGCCCACCCGGAGCTTTGCGACCGCTGCGTCGAGGCAATAGCTTGATGGGCATCGGTCTCGGGCACAAGCGGCATCTGGGCCTGATGCTGCTGATCGTGTCCTCCGTGATCGCCTTCGACCAGCTCACCAAGTGGCAGATCACGCGCGCGATGCGGCTGCACGAGTCCATCTCCGTGATCCCCGACCTCTTCAGCATCACCTACATCCGGAACTCCGGTGCGGCGTTCGGTATCCTCTCCGGTAGCCATGCCGGTTTCCGCCTGGTGTTCTTCGCGCTGACCACGGTTCTGGCCCTTGCCCTGCTCGGCACGATCTACGTGCGGCTGTCGCCCGCCGATTGGGTCGGCCAGGTCAGCGTGTCCGCGATCTTTGGCGGGGCGGTCGGCAACCTCATCGACCGCATCCGCTCCGGCGAAGTCATCGACTTCCTCGACTTCTCGCTCCTGGGCCATCACTGGCCCGCCTTCAACGTGGCGGATGCGGCGATCACCGTGGGCGTGGGCTTCTTGATCATGCACTTCTTCCTGCACAAGGCAGAGGCCCACACGTAGGTGACGCGCCGCGTGACCGTCTCCGCGGGCGAGACCCCGAAGCGCCTCGACATTTTCCTCAGCACCCACAGTGCCGATCTCTCCCGCGCTGCCATCCAGCGGCTGATCGAGCAGGGCGCTGTCACGGTCAATGGGAAACGCCCCAAGCCTTCGCAAAAGATCAGACCGGGCGATGCGATCGAGTGGGACGTGCCGCAGCCCACGCCGCTCGAGATCGCCGGCGAACCGATCCCCTTGGAGATCCTGTTCGAGGACGAGCACCTGCTGGTCCTCAACAAGCCGACGGGCCTCGTGGTGCATCCGGCACCAGGGCACTGGAGCGGGACGCTGGTGAACGCGCTCCTGCACCACCTCCGGACGGAAGGGACGGACGGGCTCGCGGGCATCGGCGGGCGCGAGCGGCCCGGCCTCGTCCATCGGCTGGACAAGGGCACGAGCGGCGTGATGGTGATCGCCAAAACTGACGCGGCGCATCAGGGGCTCTCAAAGCAGTTCAAGGCCCACACCATCCATCGGGTCTACCTGGCGCTGGTCAGGGGGGCGGTGAAGGGCAAGATGGGCCGCGTCGAGCTGGCCATCGGACGCGACACCAAAAACCGGAAGAAGTTCTCGGCCCGGACGACCGCGCCGCGCGAAGCGGTCACGGAGTTCCAAGTCGTGGAGCAGTTCGGGGCGAAGAGATCGGGGAATGAAGCAACTCTTGTGGAAGTGCATCCCTGGACGGGCCGCACGCATCAGATCCGGGTCCATCTGGCCTCGCTCGGCCATCCCGTTCTAGGCGATGAGACCTACGGCGGACGCAAAGTCTGCGCGCTCGGCGACTTGGCCATCGAGCGGCCGATGCTGCACGCCCGGACGCTCGGCTTCACCCATCCCGCGACCGGCAAGCCCCTCGAGTACACGGTTCCGCCCCCGGCGGACATGGAACGCCTGCTGGAGCGGCTCAGGCGGGCAGGTTAGCAGCTTTGCAGAAGGCGGTTCGTAGCTCCGCGTAGGTCTGTGTGACGGGGAACTGAGGGAACTCCTTGGCGATGTTCGCAGGCGGGCGGAAGAAGATGCCGGCGTCGGCGGCTTTGAGCATGCCGGTGTCGTTGTAGGAGTCGCCGGCCGCGACCACGTGGAAGTTGAGAGCTTTGAGGGCCAGCACCGAGGCCAGTTTCTGATCGTGCAAGCGTAGGTGGTAGTTGACGATCCGCCCGTCTGGCGCGACCTCCAGAGTGTTGCAGAAGAGTGTCGGGTAGCTGAGCTGTTTCATCAGGGGAGCGGCGAACTGTTCGAAGGTGTCGGAGAGGATGATCGCCTGGCAGCGCGCCCGCAGCCACGACAGGAAGTCCTTCGCACCGTCCAGCGGCGCCATCGTGGCGATCACGCCTTGGATGTCCTTCAGGGTGAGCTTGTGCTCCTCCAAGATCTTCAACCGCCGCTTCATCAGCACGTCATAGTTCGGCTCGTCCCGCGTCGTCAGGCGCAACTCGGGAATCTTCGTCTTCTCCGCGACGTTGATCCAGATCTCGGGCACGAGGACCCCCTCGAGATCCAGGCAGGCGATGATGGACTTGATTGGCAAGGAGGGGGTCCTCAGGGCATTCCTTTCGTTGACGCATCCAGCACCTCGCGCACCTTGCGCGCAAGCGTCTGCGGCGTGAAGGGCTTCTGTAGAAACGCCGTGCCTGGGTCCAGTTCCCCATGATGGACTATGGCCTTGTGGGTATAGCCCGACATAAAGAGGACCTTCATGTTGGGACGCGAAGGGGTCTGCTCATGTAGGTTCTCGTGGAGTGGGTGGCGGTTGGTTCATGAGCAACCAATACAATCCGAGTTGCCGCACGGCCTCGGTGAATTGCTCGAAGTTCACAGGCTTGACGATGTAGCTGTTGACGCCCAACTGGTAGCTCTCCATGATGTCGCGGTCCTCCCGTGACGAGGTCAGCACAACCACAGGGATCATCCGGTTGCGTCGGTCCTCCTTCATGCGCCGCAGCACCTCCAGCCCATCCACTTTGGGCAGTTTGAGATCGAGGAGCACCACATGGGGGCTGTCCTCGATACGTCGGTCCCGGTAGGCGCCTGTGCAGAAGAGAAAGTCCAGCGCCTCTGCGCCGTCGCGCACGACATGAACACGGTTCGCGAGATTGTGCTTTCGGAAGGCGTGGAGGGTCAATTCCACGTCGTCTGGGTTGTCTTCGACCAGCAGGATCTCGACATGCCTTTCAGGCATCGGTGGCCTCCGTTCCGAGGGTAAAGTAGAAGGTCGCGCCCTGGTTGACGGCCGCTTCCGCCCAGACGCGCCCTCTGTGGCGGTGGATGATGCGTTGGACCATCGCCAGGCCGACGCCAGTTCCCTCATAGTCCTCGGCTCGGTGCAGGCGCTGAAACACCCCGAAGAGTTTGTCGGCGTACTGCATGTCGAATCCCACCCCATTGTCTTTCACGAAGTACACGCACGCACCGGCCTGCTCTTGTGAGCCTACCTTGATGACTGCCGCCTCCTGTTTGCGGGTGTACTTGAGCGCGTTGGCCAGCAGGTTGATCCACATTTGCTTGAACAGGGCCGGATCGGCCTGGCAGGCGGGAAGGTCGCCGATGGCAATCTCCACGCGCCGACCCTGCTGCTCGGCGCGCAATTCGTCCGCGCACTGGCGCACGAGATCGGCTGTCACTACCGTCTTTTTATTGAGCGGCTGGCGACTCAGACGCGCGAACGTGAGCAGATCGTCAATAAGGAGCCCCATGCGTTGGGTGTTGTTTCGCACCACATG
>DASQRT010000214.1:0-7329 GCA_035642795.1 Nitrospirales bacterium | reverse complement strand
ACTGTGCCGGCATGGCCGCCGACCTGTTCGAGACTTATGCGGTGACGACTGTCGCGGCGATGGTGCTCGGTTTCAGCCTGTTCAAGGGCGCGCCCGCGCCGCTGGTCTACCCTCTGCTCCTGGGCGGCCTCACCATTTTCGCGACGATCTTCGGCATCTGGTTTGTGAAGGTGAGCGAGGGCGGGGGCATTATGGGAGCCCTCTACAAGGGCTTGTTTTGGGCCGGCGGCGTGGCGGCCGTGGTGTTCTATCCGGCGACGATGTGGCTGATGGACGGGGTGGGCAAGGTGAGCGCGTTCGCCTATTTCGGCTGCGCGTTGATCGGCCTGGCGGTCACCCTCGCGCTGGTCTTCATCACCGACTACTACACGTCCAAGAGCTTCAGCCCGGTGCAGGAGATCGCCAAGGCCAGCGAGTCCGGGCACGCCACGAACATCATCGCGGGGCTCGCGGTCGGCATGCAGGCGACGGCGTGGCCGGTCGTCGTGATCGGCGCGGCCATCCTAGCCAGCTACGCGCTGGCGCATCTCTACGGGGTGGCGGTGGCGGCGGTGTCCATGCTCTCGATGGCCGGCATCGTGGTCGCGATCGACGCCTTCGGCCCGATCACGGACAACGCCGGCGGGATCGCCGAGATGGCGCACCTAGGCAAGGAGGTGCGGAACATCACGGACCCCCTGGATGCAGTCGGGAACACCACGAAAGCCGTCACGAAAGGCTACGCAATCGGGTCGGCCGGCCTGGCGGCTATCGTGTTGTTCGCCGAGTTCGCCCGGAAAGTGGCAGAGGTGCGCGGACATGGGGTCTCCAGCAGTTTCGATCTGTCGAACCCCCAGGTCCTGGTCGGGCTGTTTATCGGCGGCATGTTGCCGTACCTCTTCGCCTCGTTGTGCATGAAGGCGGTGGGCGTCGCCGCCGGCGAAGTCGTCGGAGAAGTCCGCCGCCAGTTCCGTGAGATCAAGGGGATCATGGAAGGCACCGGCAAGCCGGAATACGGGACCTGCGTGGATATCGTGACGAAGGCCGCGATCCAGAAAATGATGGTTCCTGCGGCGATCCCGGTCCTGTCTCCGATCCTGGTGGGCTTCATCCTCGGGCCGATCGCCCTGGGTGGCGTGCTGGTCGGGACGATCGTGACCGGGCTCTTCGTGGCCATCTCCATGACCAGCGGCGGCGGCGCGTGGGACAACGCCAAGAAGTACATCGAGGAACAGGGACGCAAGGGCACAGACACGCACAAGGCAGCCGTCACCGGCGACACGGTCGGCGACCCGTACAAGGACACGGCGGGTCCCGCCATCAACCCGATGATCAAGGTCATCAACATCGTCGCGCTGTTGATCGTGTCGCTCATCGTCTGAGCCCCCAGCCTTGACGGGCCTTTCCGCTCTGGGGTATGCTGGTTTGTGAAGGGAGGCTGCATGGAAAAGCAGGAGAAAAAAACCGAGGCCAAGCGGGGCGGTGCGCAGCCCAAGGACGAGGCCAAGGCAAGTGCCAAGGTCGTCGAAGCGGGCAAGAAGCTCAAGGAAGACATGGACAAGCTCGTCGACGAGATCGACGACGTCTTGGAAGAGAACGCCGAGGAGTTCATCAAGAACTACGTGCAGAAAGGTGGTGAATGAAGGCCCCGACCCCGTTCCTCGCCGCGCTGCTCGTCTTGCCGTTTTCCTCCTTCGCCCAATCTCCCGATGCTCCTCAGTCGCCGCTCGGCGACAGCGGCTTCGAAGATCGTGCCCCGGAGGGCATGTTCTCCTCGATCGTGATGGCTCATGGCCAGGAGATGGTCATGGGCAATGCCCGCAGTTTCCAGATCGTGCCGGTCAAGCCGACCAAGACGTTTTACGCGGACGTGTCCGAAATCTTCGTCGTCTTTTCCCTCCAGCAGCACGATAGCGAATTCAAGGTCTACGGCCGCTGGGTTGTTGAAAGGAGCGAGGGGGTGCCACCGAACCACATCCTCGGCACCGATGCGATGATTCTGATGACTGAAGACGAGTCGGGGTACGTTTCGATGAAAAGGCCCAAGAACGGCTGGCCCATCGGCGACTACAAAGTCGAAATTCTCATCGGGACGGGAAGCCACGACATGAGCAAAGTCGGCACACTTCGCTTCCAGGTCCTGCCCGCCAAGACTTCGTCCTAACCGGCGCGTTGCCGGTCTGTCTCGCAAGAACCTCCTATACGGTTTCACCTAAGTCTGGTTTTCCCTGCGTTTGACTAAGGTGCTCCCCCTCGACTATGATCTCTCCTAGGCGAACGATGGGGGTCTTCGAGTCCGTCGCAAGGAGGGCATGTGCCCGCTCCGGTCAGCAAGGAATGGGTGATAGGTCCGTCCGACGCCGAGGCCTGCGCGGCGTTGGGCGGCGCACTGGGCGTCCACCGTCTCACCGCCGCCGTCCTGGTGGCGCGGGGGCATCGCTCCGTGCCGGAGGCGCGGGCGGCGCTCGATGGAGCAGACGCTCCCGGCCCTGATCCGTTCCTGCTGGCGGGCATGGAGCAGGCGGTGGACCGGTTGCACCAGGCGCGCCGCCGTCGTGAGCAGGTCCTCGTTTACGGAGACTACGATGTGGACGGAGCCTGCGCCACGAGCCTCTATCTCGGCTTTTTGAAGAGCCTGGGACTCGCCGCCAGTTTCTACATTCCTCATCGGGTCAAAGAAGGATACGGACTCCACGCGGACGCCGTCAGACGGATCGCCGCTTCTGGGACGACGCTCCTCATCACGGCCGATTGCGGGACCACCTCGCACGACGAGATCGCCCTGGCTAGGTCCCTCGGGCTGGACGTCATCGTCACGGACCACCACGTGCCCGGCGACACGTTGCCTCCTGCCCTGGCCGTGTTGAATCCTTGTCGGCGCGATTCTGGTTACCCCTTCTCCGGCTTGTGCTCAGGCGGGCTGGCCTACAAGGTCGCGTCAGCGTACTGCCAGAAGTTTGAGGAGACTGAGTTTGATCCAGAGGCCCATTTGGACCTGGTCGCCCTCTCGACGATCGCCGATGTCGCTCCCCTCCGACACGAGAACCGGCAGATGGTCCGGCAGGGCCTCGGCTTGCTCTCGCGTGGCAGTCGCCATGGGATCCGCGCCCTCAAGGCCGTGGCCGGCGTGGAGGGGGGCTGCGGAGTGGGCACGGTCGGCTTTGCGCTGGCCCCCCGGATCAATGCGGCGGGTCGCCTGGGAGACGCTGCCGATGCTGTGCGGTTGTTGCTCACGGAGGATGACCGGGAGGCGGGCCAGCTCGCCGGGCTGCTCAATCGCTTGAACCAGGAACGGCAGCGCCTCGAAGAGGGCGTTCTCACAGAGGCCACTGCAGCAGCCGAAGCGATGCCCGTTGGCCCCATCGTTCTGGCCTCGCGGGGCTGGCACCAGGGCGTCGTCGGGATCGTCGCGGCTCGCCTGGTGGAACGGTTCCATCGGCCGGCCGTGCTCATCGCCCTGGACGAGCGCGGCGTCGGCAGGGGATCGGCACGCAGCATTCCCGGGGTGAGCGTGTATGACGCCCTCTCGCAATGCCGGACGCATCTCGACAGGTTCGGGGGCCACGCGGCAGCCGCCGGATTGACCATCCGGGAGGCGCGCATCCCGGAGTTTCGCGACCGTCTGAGTGAGGTCCTGGAGGGCCCGCTCGCGGGCCCCGCCGCGCGTCCCCGCCTGCTCTGTGATGTGGAAGTCGAACCGGGTGGCTTCTCGCCGGCCGTCGTGCAGGAGCTCGCTCGTCTCGGACCGTTTGGGTCGGGGAATCCCGAACCGACGGTGGTGCTGAGGCGGCTCCGGATCACTTCGGCCCGCGTGGTCGGTGCCGACCACCTGAAACTGGTGCTGACGGGCCGGGGAGCGCAGCACGAGGCGATCGGCTTTCGGATGGGGTCCCTGGAGTCACGCGGGCTTCCTCCGGCTGGGCCGGTCGACATCGCGTGCATCTTGGAGACCAATACCTGGAACGGTACGGAGCGGGTGCAGCTCCGCCTAAAGGACGTGCGGGCCAGCGTGAACGGGTAACGACGCATGGCAACTTCGACTGCCACCAGCATTCACGACCTGATCGAGCGGGTCCAGCGCTACAACCCCAACGCGCAGGTGGGCCTGATCCGGCGCGCGTACGATTTCTCGGCGCGGGCGCACGAGGGCCAGGTCCGCCGGTCCGGCGAGCCGTACCTGCGACATCCGCTGGCCGTGGCCGAGGTCTTGGCGACCTTGAAGCTCGACGTGTCAGCCATCGTGGCGGGGCTGCTGCACGACACGGTGGAAGACACGGTCTGCACGCGGGAGCAGATCGAGACGGAGTTCGGGAAGGACGTCGCCCGCCTCGTGGACGGCGTCACTAAGATCGGCCAGATCCCCTTCAAGAGCTACGAGGAGAAGCAGGCCGAGAACTTCCGCAAGATGCTGATCTCGATGGCGGACGACATCCGGGTCATCCTGATCAAGCTCGCGGACCGCCTGCACAACATGCGCACCCTGGAGCACCTGAGCCCGGCCCACCAGAAGACGGTCGCCCAGGAAACGCTCGACATCTACGCACCCCTGGCCAACCGGCTCGGGATCGGCTGGATGAAGGCCGAGCTGGAGGACCTCTGCTTCAAGGCGCTGAAGCCCGACGTCTATTCAGCGCTGGCCGAGCGGGTGGCCAAGCGCATCGAGGAGCGCGAGCGGTACATTCAAGAGGTCATCGCTGTCGTCAAGGCCAAGCTGGCCGAGCACAAGCTGGTCGGCGAGCTGGCCGGCCGGTCCAAACACCTCTACTCCATCTACCAAAAGATGGAGCATCAAGGCGTCTCCTTCGACGAGGTCTACGACTTGACCGCCATCCGGGTGATTACCGACACCCAGATGAACTGCTATGCCATCATGGGCCTCATCCATTCGCTGTGGCGGCCGGTCCCAGGCCGCTTCAAGGACTACATCGGCGTGCCCAAGTCCAACCATTATCAGTCGCTGCACACGACCGTGGTCGGCCCCCAGGGCGAGCACGTGGAGTTTCAGATCCGGACCAATGAGATGCACCGGGTCGCCGAGGAAGGGATTGCGGCGCACTGGACGTACAAGGAACAGGGTGAAATCGACGAGACGGAGAAGCGCGTCTTCACGTGGCTGCGCCAGCTCCTCGAATCCCACCAGGATCTCACGGACAACCGGCAGTTCATGGAGTCCGTCAAGCTGGACCTCTACTCGGACGTGGTCTACGTCTTTACCCCCAAGGGTGCGGTGAAGGAGCTGGTGAAGGGTTCCACGCCCATCGATTTCGCGTACGCCATCCACACCGAGATTGGAGATCACTGCAGCGGCGCCAAGGTCAATGGCAAGATGGTGCCGCTCAAGTATCAGCTCCGCAGCGGGGACACGGTCGAGATCGTCACGTCCACCACGCAGGTGCCTCATCGGGACTGGCTGAAATTCGTCCGGACCCCGCGGGCAAAGAACAAGATCAAGCACTGGCTACGGGTTGAAGAGGCCAAGCGGAGCCTAGAGCTGGGCAAGCGGCTGCTGGAGCGGGAGCTCCGCCGTCACAACGTCGCGTTGGGCACGCTGCTGAAGACCACCCGCGTCCAGGAGGTTGCGCGGGAGTCAGGCCTGCCCGGCGTCGACGAGCTGTTCACAGCCATCGGCTACGGGCGGTTCTCCGCCATCCATGTGGCCAACCGGCTCCGCCTTGACGAGGAGGATCGCCAGGCCGTTGCCACCGTCCCGGAAGGGGAGGACAAGGCCGGGGCGAAGCGCGCTGCCGTAGAGGTCGAGGATAAGGGCGTCAAGGTCAAAGGCGTCCACGACCTCATGATGCAGCTGTCCAAGTGCTGCGGGCCCGTGCCGGGTGACCGGATTATCGGCTACATCACCCGCGGGCGCGGCCTGACGATTCACACTGTGGACTGTCCCAACCTCGATGCGCTCGACTACGACAAGGCGCGGCTTGTAGATGTGGATTGGGACATGGCGCATCTCTCCACCGTGCCCGTCAAGATCACGACCCTGACCCTCGACAAGCCGGGCATGTTGGCCAACGTCTCGGCGGCCATTACCCATGCCGACGCGAACATCAGCCGCGCGGAGATCACGACCCGGGAGGACCGGAAAGCCGTGCTCGACTTCATCGTGGAGGTGCAGAATACGGCGCACCTGGAACGCGTGCTCAAGGCCATCGAACGGATTGACGGAGTGTTACAGGCGCGGCGTGTCAGGAGCTGGCAAGAGACGAAATAGACGCAGGACGGCTGCTAGCGAACGTCCTTCAGGAACTGTTTAACCATCGATGGGTCAAACAGGATGCCGGCCTGACGGCGGACGTACTCCTTCGCCGCCTCGAGCGGCAACGGATCATCCTTAGATCTTCCCCCGTAGAGTTCATCAAACGCGTTGGCCAGCCCGACGATACGGGCGAGGTAGGGAATCTCGTCGCCTTTCAGGCCGTCCGGGTAGCCGGCCCCGTCATACCGTTCGTGGTGGTGGCGGATGATCTCGCCGACTGCAGGAGGCAAGGCGAGCGACTGGATCATGCGGGCGCCGACTTCAGGATGAAACTTGACGAACTCGTCTTCGCGGTCTGCTTGCCGGATGATGGACGAAAACAGGCGTTCGTCGATGCCGAACTTTCCGATGTCGTGCAGCCATGCGCCGATCCGGACCACTTCCCGTTCCTCCAGTGTCAGGGAGAGCCGGTCGGCCAGCAGTGCGGCGTAACCGTGCACACGATCGGAGTGGCGGACCAACTCCGGGTCCTTGGTTTCTAGCAGGCTCGACAATGTCTTCCACGCGCTGGACGCGCCATGCCGCCCCTCCCACGCGTTCTCGAATTGCTTGAGGGAATCCCGGAGAACTTCGAGCCGTCGCTTTTTTTCCAGTGATTGATTGATGATCGCGATCAACTCCGTAACGTTGAACGGCTTGAGCAGATACCCGGACGCGCCGTACCGAAGCCCGTCCATCGCGGATTTCAGGCTCCCGTAGCCGGTGATGATGATGACCTCCACGTTTTCGTAGTCATGCTTGATTTCCTGCAAGAGCTCCGCGCCTTGTTTGCCCGGGAGCTTGAGGTCCATGGTCACCAAATCGATCGCCTGTTCTTTCAGGAGGTGGAGGGCGGCCTCTGCGCTGTCCACCGAATGCAAGTTGTAGAAGGGGCGGAGGATCAGTTTGAGCGCTTCGCGCGGACCGGCATCGTCCTCCACGATCAGGATAGTCGGCCTGGACGAGTCTGCCTCCCGGGACGCCTGGTGGCGCTCGTTGGGAACGTGGAACTGGGAAGTATCTACCGGCACCTGTGTCTCCTTTAATTGGGGAAGCGCGTCCTCACGTTATGCTCAAGCAACTGCCATGCCTTACAAGGTCCAGGA
>DASQRT010000213.1:0-2461 GCA_035642795.1 Nitrospirales bacterium | reverse complement strand
GCCAGGTACCGGAAGCCCATCCTGACGATGCTGGTCATTCTGCTCGTGTGCCTCGGGGTCTGGATGACCCCGCACTCTCTGGTCGCGAGCCTCGAAGAGGCGCGGAAGATGGGCGGCACCCATCATCCCCTGTTGGGCGTCTTCGGCGTGATGTCCGCGAAAATGACCGTGGTCAATGTGATGATCCTGGTCACCTTCATGAGCTTCGTGATGTACTGGCGCGCCGGCAAGCAGGAGACCGCCACTTGGGCTAAGGCCGCCAAAGTCGGTCAATGGGTCATCTTGGGGGTGGCCACCATCGTCGTCGTTGTGCTCGGCGTCTGGGGCTATTTCGTGCCGGCCATCACTCGCATCAACTATTTCTCCACGACCCAGGTGCTGGTCGTGTTGTTCGTCCTGCTGACCATCACGCCGTTGACCGCGCTGGTGTTGAAAAGCGCCAAGACGACGACGGAAATGATTTGGGGCATCATGCCCCCACGGGCCGCCTACGCCCTCGTGTTGAACGCGGTCATGGTCATCCTGCTCATGACCCTCATGGGCTACGCGCGGTCATCGTCAAGGGTCCACTGGCACGTCTACGGGGTGATGCAGGACACGTCGCCATACGCCTATTCACCCGCGCTAGGATATGCAGCGGCCTTCATGTCGCTGAATACCTTTCTGTTCTGTCTGATGGTCGCGTTTATCTTCTGGGTCGCCTCCCTCGGCGGGGAGAAAGGAGGCTCGCCCGACAAGGCGCATGCGAAAGGCAAGGGAGCTGCGTCACCAGCCGTCGGGGGGACTCCCGTGCCAGCGACTGGGCGTCGATAGGAAGAGGGGGCAAGCGTCCCATGACAGAAGTCCAACTGCTGCAAACGATCGGGTTGAGCGTCCTGGGGCTGGGAGGAGCAATTCTCCTCTTTGTGAAGGCCCGCTTTGTCCGCGTCGTTGCCTTTGTGTCCATCGTGTTAGGGGGCTTTACCTTGGTTGCCTTGAGCATTCCTCAAATGGCCTCGTTGCCGCCCGCCGTGGAAAAGTTCGATGTGACGTCCATCAAAGACAAAAAGGACCTGGCTACGATTGGGCAAAAGATCTTCTTCGGCAAGGGCCAGTGCGCACTCTGCCACACGATCGGCAGCAGTGAAGGACGGTGCCCAGACCTGAAGGGCGTTGGGGCCAAGCTGACAAGGGACTTCCTCTACGAGAGCCTGACCCAGCCGCAGGCCTACGTCTATAAGGACTACGAGCACGTCGGCCAGCCCAAATTCTTTCCGGCCAAGATGCCATACATCAACAAGAAGCCGATCGCTTTGAGTAACAATGAGATCCTGGCAGTCATCGCGTTTTTGCAGAACATGTCCGGTGAGGAGGTGACGATCGCGCTGCCCGAGATCGAAGCGCCGGGCCCGGCAAGCTCGGTGAGGAAGGGAGAACTATGAGAGGACCCTCATTGGCAGTGAAGGGGGCCATTCTGTTGGTCGCAGTGTTTTTGGTCCTGAAATTTGGCCTCCCGCTGATTACCGCGCCCTTGCCCATGAGTCTCATCTGGCTCTATCTGTTCCTGACCACCGTCGGCATCATCGTGTACGGGACGCTCAGCGGCGAATCCACGGAGGCGTTGCTGGGGCCCATCTTTCGTTTCCTGAGCGGGGAAGGCTTGAATGGGACAGCGAAACTCGCCCGACTGGCGGTGCTGGTGCTCGTTCCCTTGTTGGTGGGGTGGCAGACTTACAGCGAATTGGTGCCCAGCAAGCAGCCGCCCTCCGAGAACCGGACCATCCATCCGGCCCCCCCGGGCGAGTTCGTCGGGTTGGCGAACCCGGTACCGAACACGCCGGAAAACGTGATGATGGGGAAGGGCCTCTTCTCCGCGTTCTGCTCGCCGTGCCACGGTCCCAAGTTCAACGGCAACGGCCCGGCCTCCGATGGCTTCAATCCCCCGCCGGCGAATTTTGTCGATCCGGGCACGATTGCGCAACTGCAGGAGTCCTATCTGTTCTGGCGCATCAAAAAGGGCGGAGTGGGGCTGAATGTAGAAGGCCACCCGTGGAAATCGGCGATGCCCCGTTGGGAAGTAGAGCTGCCGGACGACTGGATCTGGAAGATCATCATGGCGGAATATGCGGGTTCCGGGCAGAAGCCCCGGACGTGGGAGTAAGCGTGGCAGGAACGTCTTCTAGACGCGCGCGACTGGCCGCCCTGGCTGCGGCGGTCGCTGTTTTGTGGGGGATGCCCGCCCTGGCGCAGGAGACCGTCGTCGTCCGGGTGAAGCTGATCCAGGGCGAGGTGCCGACGGATCCGATGGCCCCGATCTGGAATACGATCCCGGCGACCGAGTTTCCGATGTCGCCGCAAGTCCACTGGCCGAAACGCATTCTGCAGGTCACCGTCAAATCCATCAAGGTGCGCGGTGTGCACAACACCAAGCAGATCGCCTTCCTGCTGGAGTACGCCGATCCGACCCAAGATCCCGCGGATG
>DASQRT010000212.1:0-5925 GCA_035642795.1 Nitrospirales bacterium | reverse complement strand
GCTGTGGAAAGCCGACCCGACGAGGCCTTTCACAGCCTGCCCGAAGAACTCCATGGCGGCGCCCTCATTACCTTCCAGGCCGAACCGTTCCTGAAGGACCTCGCGGGGCAACGCCAGTACCTCCTTGACGCCAACCGCGACTTTTCGAGGCGAATAGGGATCACGCAGGCCGGCCTTCTCGACAAGAAAGCCGTTCGTGCCTTCGCATGACACCACCACGTTGGCCACCAGGCGCACGCCTCCGCGGAGCCGGACCCCCGCCACCTTCTGCCCTTCCCAGAGCAGATTCTCGACGAGCGCTTCGGTAACTACGGTCGCGCCAGCCTCCGCCGCTTGCTGTGCAAACCACCGATCAAACCGGGAGCGCAGCACGCTGAACGTATAATTGTGGGGCTCGCGGTTGAACTCCTCGAAGCGCATGTCCAGGGCCACCTCCGAGTCCTGTGATAGGACCGAAAAGTGCCGCCTGGTGATGGCGCGCTCCACCGGCGCGTCTTTCCAGAACGCAGGGATCAGGTCCGCCAGCGGGCGGCCGTAAAGGATCATTCCCGAGAGGCTCTTCTCACCGGGCCAGGCGCCCCGCTCGCAGACACACACCCGCACGCCGTTGCGAGCCAGAGTCAGCGCGCAGGCCGACCCGGCGAGACCGGCCCCGACGACGATGACGTCAAAGGAATCCTGCATACCCTACTTGCGCGCCCCGCGTTTGACGAGCGCGGTCACCTCTGCCACGCGCTTGCCCAACTCGCGCGCTGCAGCCAATTCCTTGTCGTCGATGCCGGGAGAGTCCCCTTCGGTGGTGGCGCTGGCGCCGAACGCGCCTCCCCCGCTGACAACGATCATCTGGTTGCCGAGCATCGCCGCCAGGATGGTCAGCATCGTGATCTCCTTGCCGCTGGAGGCCTGCCCGCCGGTGGCGAACGCCGCGCCGACCTTGTTGCGCATCTTGAACTCGGGGAAGACGCCGAACTTGAGCTGCCAGTTGTCGAAGAAGGTCTTGACCTCCCCGGACATGTTCGACCAGTAGACCGGTGAGCCGACGATTAGGGCATCGGAAGCGAAAAGGTCGTCCCCAGTGACCTCGCCGACCCGTTTCAAGACGACGCGCGCGCCGGGGACAGTCTTCGCTCCTTCGACGACCGCGCGGGCCATTTTCTCAGTGTTGCCGGTGCGCGAGTGGTAGGTGACGAGGACCGCGAAGGGGAGAGGGGCGTCGGCGGCCAAGGCCGGCGTAATGGAGCTTACGCTTAACGTCAGAAGGAGGAGAAAAACCAAAGAGTAGCCCTTGCGAGCTCGCCGCTCAGTAGCGGCGGGTCTCTTCGTCGAGTTGCTCTTCGACCGACACGTGGGTCAACGAGCCGCGATAGTCACACTTGTGGCAGCGGACCCGCCACTCCTCAATCCATTTCTCCTGGACGTATGACTGCCGGCATTGCGGGCAGACGAAGACGCCCTTGACGTAATGGACCTTCCGCTTCTCTTTCATGCAAGGCTCCTTCCGAACGACGTCCCATCTCGACAGCGCCGTATTCAGGCTACGGCTTGCAGAGCTGGCATTTCAACTTGTATTTGGCCGGGCTCAGCTCCAGCGCTTCGTAGGCCCGCTCCTTGTCCGGAATCTCCTGCCAGACCCCCGTCCAGTGGTCGTGGTAGGACACGTTCTCCGGCACTTCGATGCACCGGTCCCGGTGCAACACGGCCTTGTCAATCGCCATCGCAGTATGCAGTACGTATGCCACGGATCAATCCCGTGATCCAATGACGGTCACGTTACGGCTCGTCCTCGGACTCGGCGCTCGTGACGCCCGTCCTGACGGCCGCATGCGTCAATTCCTCTTCAAGCAGCTTCCGGCGCAGCACCTTGCCGACCAAGGTCTTCGGCAACTCCGTGCGGAACTCCACCAGCTTGGGCACTTTGAACTTCGCCAGCCGCTGCCGGCAGTATTCCAAGATTTCCGTCGAGGTCGCCGACACGCCCTCCTTCAGCACGATGAAGGCTTTGATCTTCTCGCCCCGCAAGTTCTGGGGAATGCCGACGACGCAGGCCTCTTTGACCTTCGGATGCCCGCAGAGGCACTCATCCACTTCGCGAGGATAGACATTCAGGCCGCCCGACTTGATCATATCCTTCTTGCGGTCGAGAATGAAGAAAAACCCGTCCTTGTCCATCCGGACCATGTCGCCCGTCGAGAGCCAGCCGTCCCGCAGCACCGCCGCCGTCTCCGCTGCCTGGTTCCAGTAACCCTTCATGACCTGCGGTCCCCTAACCTGTAACTCCCCGCCGTCTTCTGGAGCGGCCACGGGATTCCCGGTCTCCGGATCCACCACCCGTGCCTCGGTGTCCGGCAGAGGCAGCCCGATGCAACGGCTGTGACGTCGACCGACGATCGGGTTGCAATGCGTCACGGGGCCGGCTTCGGTGAGCCCGTATCCCTCGATCAAGCGTGCTCCGGTCAGTTTCTCGAAGAGGTCCTGGACTTCCGCGTACAGCGGCCCGGCGCCGCTGACGCAGAGTTGGAGGGAGGTCAGATCGTAGTCGCCCGCCCGGGGATGGTTTGCCAGCGCCATGTACATCGCCGGGATGCCGGGGAATACCGTGACACGACGGGCGGCGATCGCCTTGAGCACCTCATCCGGCTGGAACCGTGGCAGGAGGACGATGGTGCCGCCGAGCATGGTCGCCAGGTTCTGGCAGGTGGTCATGCCATAGATGTGAAAGAAGGGCAGCACACCGAGAAAGACCTCCTCTCCGTCCCGCATCCCCTGCAACCATCGCAGGCACTGGATCGCGTTGGCGACGATGTTGCGGTGCGTGAGCATCGCCCCTTTGGGTACGCCTGTGGTGCCGCCGGTGTACTGGAGGAGGGCGATGTCGTCTGCCGAGACAGGTACCGACGGAGGCGCCGCCGGTGCCGCCTGGAGCAGCGCACAAAAGTCGTAGAGGGGGGGCACGCGCTTCACATCAACCCACTGCCCCTGCCGGCGGGCTTTGATGGGATAGAGGAGTCGTTTCAGCCAGGGGAGGTAGTCGGACACGCGGGTCAGGATGATCCGCTTGAGTGGCGTGCGCCTGCGCACCTCTTCGATCCGCGGATAGAACTGGTCGAGGACGATCATCGTCTCCGCGCAGGCATCGGTCACCTGGTGCGCGATTTCCGTGCCTATGTACAGGGGATTGGTCGCCACCACCCACGCCCCGGCCTTCAACGCACCGAAGTAGCCGATGACCGCCTGAGGGCAATTGGGCAGCATGAGGGCCACCCGTTCGCCTTTGCGGACGCCCAGGCGGACCAAGGCCTGTGCAAACCGGTTCGTCAGGGTATTGAGCTGGCGGTAGGAGATCCGCCGGCCGTAAAACTCCAGCGCTGTGCGGTCCGGGTACCGTCTGGCCGAGTCAATCAAGAATTGGGGCAGGGGAATGTCCGGATAGGAGAGAGCGGCAGGAACCCCCGCCTCGTATTGCCGGAGCCAGGGCCGTTCCATGGCGGCACCGTACCCCACGCTCGCCAACCTTGTCAAGCCAGCGGAACTTACCTATGATACCCATACCGATGATCAGTCAATACACCCCTTGCATCACCATATTGCTCGCCGCTGTACTTCTCTCTCACACTGAGAGCGGAAGAGCAGACCGCGCTCTTCAGGACTCTAACGCAGGCAATCAGGCATTCGGGTTGGTGACGCCGGTGGGGGAAACCGGTGGCAGAACCCGCCAGATCATAGAAACCCCATTCATCACGATTACCTATCCTAACGGGGAACGCATTCTCGCCGAACTGGCCGACACACCTGCCAAGCGGGTCAGCGGGCTGATGTTCCGGGACCGGCTACCTCCCGACAGGGGCATGCTGTTCGTCTTCGAGAAAGCCGACGCGTGGAGCTTCTGGATGAAGAACACCAAGATCGCGCTGGACATCCTGTGGCTGGGACCGGACAAGCGGATCGTCTACATCGAGGAGAACGTCCCGGGGTGCCGCCAGGATCCCTGCCCGGAATACAAACCGAACAAGGAGGCCTTGTACGTGCTCGAACTGCCGGCCGGGACGGTCAAACGGGAGAAGCTCGCCCCGGGGATGAAACTGCAGTTCGACCTGCCAAGGTAGAGAAATTAGATCGGGACTAACTCCTGGATCGTGGCCAGTAGCTCATTTTGCTTGAACGGCTTAAGAAACGTGCGGTGGGCGCCGAGCACTCTGGCGGCGGCGAGGAGGTCGAAGTCTCCCGTTGGCCCCCCGCCCGAGATGGCAATGATCTTGGCGTCTGGGAACTTGAATCGGAGCCTTTGGATGAGAGCAACGCCTGATACCTTTGGCATTACGAGGTCCACGATGAGAAGGTCAATCAGATTCTCCCGAAACAGGGCAAATCCGCTTGGGGCGTCGGGCGCGTCGAGCACCTCATAGCCCGCCTTCTCCAAGATTGCGCGAAGCAGCTTGCGGAATTCCTCTTCGTCGTCAACGATCAGAATACGCGGCATGCGGCCTCAAAACCGTCCAGGCCCCATGTTCGTGCCTGGGCTACATATATACTCTACCATTGCGGGTGGTACAACAACAGGGGGAGGTCGTTGGCCGACGGCCAAACTTACCAGAATCACCTACCGTCGCGCTTCATTCATCATGAGATGAGCGACAAGAAACGGCGCCTGTTGCAGAGCCGGTGAACCGGTGGTTAGCGGCGGCTCGAATTCCAACCCCATATTGTCGCCGTTCCGCCAGATGACCTTCGCGGCCAGCGACTCCGTCACCTCGCGTCTCTTCTCATCGTGGAAGCGGAAGCGAATTGTGACTTTCTTGCCCGGTTTCAGAGACTGTCTAGCGCAGAGAGCAACGCCGGTCCGGCTGATATTGCTCGTGCTCCCCCAATAGACGTCAAGGGCGCCGGCCACCAGAATATCCACGCGTGTCAGAATATGGTAGCGCCATGTCTTCCGGCGCTCGCCGACTATTGTACCAACGGTCTTGCTCGGCAATTCCATCTTCTCCATGTTCTGTTCCTCCCAATTCTTCCGAGGAACACGCGTGAGTCCGCCGGTTATCACGAGTCACTTGCCCGTGCAATGAACGAAGCGGGCCGGGGCTCCGCCTCCCACGAGCCCGCACTAACACACCTCCTAAGGCAATGGAGGGACCACGAGCCCCAATGTACATGGTTTGAACAAAATGGGAGTAATCTGATAGCCCCATCCGTTCATCGGAAGATAGTAGAATGAAGGACAACGAATTCAGTATTTATACCTGTAACGGCAGGATCTTATTGGTTTCCAACGTTCTAAATCTGTATGGATATGACTGCAGCAGAGAGAACTAGGACGGCTAGAGTTTTCTTCGAGAAGAGAATAGTGAAAAATTTGGGTAAAAATTGAATTAAGAATTGGTAAAACTGTGGGACGACTCAATTTAATCTCAAGATGCGGTCGTGCCCTCTCACAACGGCGCGCGCCCCCTGCCCAAGGGCCGGCCCAAGAAGCAAGCCGTTAATCGAGTTTGACTCCATTTCTCCCATTTCTCACTGCTACATTTCTCAATGTGGAGAGTTTGTACATATTCGTTCAATTCCCCTTTCCCATCGCATGAGATGACGGGTTCAGGTGGCGCTTTCCTCGTCGAAATAGTGCCAGCCTGGTATGGCACCTCCATTGCTCAAGTAAAAGGCACATGCCTCAGATTGCCGAAGATAGATGAGGTGTCGGTCTTACATGGCAAGCTGCGAGGTGAAATCATGGAACTCAATGTTGGCCTAATAGAGGGACTCGCCGTGTTCGGTGTCGTCTGGTGGTTGGTTTACAAAGCTCTCGCTCCTCCGTCCAGCCCAATTCCTAAGGAACAGGAGAAGATGTGTGAACCATGGTGGAAGTCGTATAACCTCTAGATGAAGGGCGATCTGGTTTCTGATCTCCCCCTTTGTCAACCGGTCCAGATCCTC
>DASQRT010000211.1:0-7174 GCA_035642795.1 Nitrospirales bacterium | reverse complement strand
AAAGGAAGGCGCCTTGCATCTTCGCGTCTGCGAGGTTGGAGTGCTCCAGGTGCGCTGCTCTGAGTATCGCCTCCTCCAAGTTGATCCCAGCCAAGTGTGCTTCTTCTAAACGAACCTCGCTGAGGATGGTCCCTGCTAGCTTTGCTCCGGCTAAATTAGCCCGGCGCAAATCCGTCCCCCGTAAATCGAGCCGTTGACTTTCTCCGTCCTGATAGGTGTGCCGACGTCTTCCAATGACATCGAGCGCGGCTTGAATATCAGGAGCGAGGCGCAGTGGCGGCTCCTTCAGTGGTTGGATCTTCGCCACGGAAGCGCGTTCTCGTACGAAGGCGGTCAAGATTTCCATAATCGGCCAGTAATCATTTTCAGAAGTCCTGGCGAGTCGCTCGAGGGCATAGATGCCGCCAAGCCGCACTTCGAGGTTCCGGTCTCTGAGCTGATCCACCGCCTGGGTCAGCCGATCCGCCAGCTGACCTTCCAGGGTGTCCTTCAATTTGTCGAGGGTGAGGTAGAAGCCGGTCAAAAGCGCGGCGCCGCCGAGGAACATAAGGACGGTCTTTCGTGGCGAGATCATGGGTCATGCCGCGCGTGCTAGGCGTAGCAGGGAGGGGCCGGCTTAGACGGCGACTGTGGCTCGTTGTCCGGCGCGGAGGTACTTGTCGACGCCGGCGGCCATCTTGCGACCTTCGGCGATGGCCCACACGATCAGCGAGGCGCCGCGTTTCACGTCGCCGCCGGCGAACACGCCTTCCACGCTGGTCATATAGTTCTCATCCACCACCACGTTGCCGCGCGCGTCGCACTTGACACCTAGACTGTCGAGCAGCCCGTTCTTCACCGGGCCGGTGAAGCCCATCGCCAGCAGGACGAGGTCCGCCGCCATTTCAAACTCGGTTCTGGGAATGGGGATGAACTGGCCGTTCTCGAACGTGACCTGATGCGCGTGCAGTTTCGTGACGTGGCCGTTATGGCCGCTGAACCGGGTCGTTGAGACGCTCCACTGGCGGTCGCAGCCTTCCTCATGCGCGTGCGAGGCGCGCAGTTGCATCGGCCAGAGCGGCCAGGGGGTGGAGTCGGCGCGAATGGGAGGAGGCTCGGGGAGCAGTTCGAACTGGTGCACCTCGATGCAGCCCTGTCGGTGAGTCGTGCCCAGGCAGTCCGAGCCGGTGTCGCCGCCGCCGATGATAACGACGCGCTTGCCCTTGGCCGTGAGCGGCTCTTCGGTGATGACATCACCTGCGTTGCGTTTGTTCTGCTGGACGAGGTAGTCCATCGCCAGGTGGACGCCCTTCAGCTCGCGACCCGGCACGGGTAGCTCGCGCGCCTGCTCGGCGCCGAGCGCTAGGCAGACGACGTCGAACTGTCGGCGCAGCTCGTCTCCGCTGATGCCCACGCCGACGTGCACGCCGGCCTTGAATTCCACGCCCTCGGCCTTCATCTGGTCCAGCCGCCGGTCAATGACCCACTTCTCCATCTTGAAGTCGGGGATGCCGTAGCGGAGCAACCCGCCGACGCGGTCCGCCTTCTCGAAGACCGTGACGCTGTGGCCCGCACGCGCGAGCTGCTGGGCGGCGGCGAGGCCGGCCGGTCCGGAGCCGACGACGGCCACGGTCTTACCGGTTCGCCTGACCGGGAGCACCGGTTCGACCCAGCCCTCGTCGAACCCCTTGTCGATGATGTTCCATTCAATGATGCGGATCGACACCGGATCGCTGTTGATCCCGAGCACGCAGGCTGACTCGCATGGAGCCGGGCACAGGCGTCCCGTGAACTCGGGGAAGTTGTTGGTCGCGTGCAGGGCCTTGAGGGCGTCCTTCCAGCGGCCACGATGGACGAGGTCGTTCCACTCGGGGATCAGGTTCACCACCGGACAGCCGTGGTTGCTCTGGCAGAATGGCACGCCGCAGTCCATGCAGCGCGCGCCCTGGGCCTTGAGCTTGTCTTCAGGGATCGGCTCGTAGAACTCCCTCCAGTCCTGGACGCGGAGCTCCACCGGCCGGCGCTTGGGGCCCTCCCGGGCGTATTTCAGGAAGCCCTTCGGATCAGCCATGGGACACCAGTTCCTTCTCCTTCTGCGCCTGCTCCTTCGCGGCCGCCGCCTTCCGCTCCGCCAGGACCCGCTTGTAGTCCACCGGCATGATTTTCACGAACTTCGGCAGCATCGTCTCCCAGGCGTCGAGGACCGTCTTCGCCTTGCGGCTGCCGGTGTACTTGCGGTGCGCTTCGATCATCTCGCGCAGGATCTGCTTGTCCTCGGCCGTGACGACTTTCTCAAGCTCCACCATGCCCATGTTGCAGCGGGACTCGAACTTGCCGTCCTCATTCAGGACGAAGGCGATGCCGCCGGACATCCCGGCCGCGAAGTTCCGTCCGGTCCTGCCGAGGACCACGACCACCCCGCCGGTCATGTACTCGCAGCCGTGGTCGCCGGTGCCCTCGATGACCGCCTGTGCGCCGCTGTTGCGCACGGCGAAGCGCTCGCCGGCCGTCCCGTAGAAGTAACACTCACCCTGGGTGGCGCCGTAGAGGGACGTATTGCCGATCAGGATGGTCTCCTCAGGCACGAACGTGGAGCCCTTGGGCGGGTAGACGATGATCTTTCCGCCGCACAGGCCTTTGCCCAGATAGTCGTTGGACTCGCCCTCGAGCTCGAGGGTCACGCCGCGGGCCAAGAACGCGCCGAACGACTGGCCGGCTGAGCCCGTAAACTTGATGTGGATCGTGTCGGGCGGCAGGCCCTCCAGCCGGTAGCGCTTGGCGATCTTGCTGGAGAGGATCGTCCCGACGGTCCGGTTTACGTTGCGAATGGGAAGGTCCAGCCGAACCGGCTTGTCGCGCTCGATCGCCGGCTTGCACAGCTCGATGAGCTTCCAATCGATGGCTCGGTCCAGTCCGTGGTCCTGTTTCTCGATACAGTACCGGGCGACGTCCGGCCCGACCTGGGGTTGGGCAAGGATCGCCGAGAGGTCTAGACCCTTGGCCTTCCAGTGGTCGATCGCCTTCTGGGCCCGGAGCTTGTCGGTGCGGCCGATCATCTCCGCGAACTTCCGGAACCCCATCTTCGCCATCCACTCGCGTACTTCCTCAGCCACGAAGAAGAAGTAGTTGACGACGTGCTCCGGCTGGCCGGTGAACTTCGCGCGGAGCACCGGATCGTGGGTGGCGATCCCCACCGGACAGGTGTTGAGGTGGCACTTGCGCATCATGATGCAGCCTTCGACGATCAGCGGGGCCGTGGAGAACCCAAACTCCTCGGCGCCGAGCAGCGCGGCGATCACGACGTCGCGGCCGGTCTTCATTTGCCCGTCGGTCTCCACCCGGATACGTCCGCGCAGGTTGTTCAGGACCAGGGTCTGCTGGGTCTCAGCCAGTCCCAACTCCCACGGGATACCGCCGTATTTAATGGAAGAGAGAGGAGAGGCGCCGGTCCCGCCGGAGTCTCCGCTGATCAGCACCTTGTCGGCCTTCGCCTTGGACACGCCCGCGGCAACGGTCCCGACGCCGATTTCCGCGACCAGCTTGACCGAGACGTCCGCCTCCGGGTTCGAGTTCTTAAGGTCGTAGATCAACTGCGCCAGGTCTTCAATCGAGTAAATGTCGTGGTGCGGAGGCGGGGAGATGAGCTGCACGCCCGGCGTGGCATAGCGCAGCTTGGCGATGGTTTCGTCCACCTTATGGCCGGGCAACTGGCCGCCCTCGCCGGGCTTGGCGCCCTGGGCCATCTTGATCTGCAGCTCCTTGGCGTGGACAAGGTAGTCCGTGGTGACGCCGAAGCGCGCCGAGGCCACCTGCTTGATCGCGCTGTTCTTGGAGTCGCCGTTGGGTAGCGGCACGAAGCGCTCCGGGTCCTCACCGCCCTCGCCGGTGTTGCTCTTTCCGCCGATGCGGTTCATGGCAATCGCCAGGGTCTCGTGGGCCTCCTTGCTGATCGCGCCGAAGGACATGGCGCCGGTCGTGAAGCGCTTGATGATCTCCTTGGCAGGCTCCACTTCCTCCAGCGGGATGGGTTGCGGAAGGGTCTTGATCTCCAACAGCCCGCGGATGTTCGAGCGCCGCTTGCTCTCGTCGTTGACGAGCGCCGCGAACTCCTTGTAGGTCTTGGGATCGTTGGAATGCGTGGCGTGCTGGAGCTTGTAGATCGTCTCGGGGTTCCAGTTGTGGTGCTCGCCCTGGATGCGGTAGTGGACTTCGCCGCCGAAGTCGAGCTGGCGGATCGGGGCCGGCTCATACGCCACCTTGTGCCGACGCAGCGTCTCCTCGCCGATCTCGCGGATGCCGATTCCCTCGATCCGGGACGCCGTGCCGGTGAAGTAGCGGTCCACGAGCTCGTGGTTGAGGCCGAGGGCCTCGAAGATCTGCGCGCCGCAGTACGACTGCACGGTGGAGATGCCCATCTTCGAAAAGATCTTCAGCAGGCCCTTGTTGATAGCCTTGATGAACTTGGTCTGCGCGGTCGCCGCATCGAGCCCTTCCGGCAGGTACCCGTCCCGCTCCATGTCCACGAGGGTCTCGAACACGAGATAGGGATTGATCGTGCCGGCGCCGTAGCCGATGAGGCAGGCGAAATGGTGAACATCCCGCGGCTCCCCGGTTTCGAGGATCAGGCCGACCTCGGTCCGCGTGCACTCGCGCACGAGGTGGTGGTGCACCGCCGAGATGCCGAGCAGGCTCGGGATCGGCGCCCACTCCTCGTTCACGCCCCGGTCGCTCAGAATCAGGAACTTGTATCCGTCCTTGATCGCCTGGGATGCCTGCTGGCAGAGCTCGTCCACCGTCGCGCCCAGACCGTCCGGCCCTTCGGCCACCCGGAACAGCAGGCGCAGGGTTTTGCCCTTGAAGTGCGGGTCGGCGATCTGGCGGATTTTTTCTAGATCTGCGTTGGTCAGGATGGGTTGCTGGACCTTGATGCGCCGGCAGGCCTCCGGAGTCTCGGCCATCACGTTCGGTTTGGGGCCGATGTTGGTGACCAGCGACATAACCAGCTCTTCGCGGATCGGGTCGATCGGGGGATTGGTCACCTGCGCGAAGAGCTGCTTGAAGTACTTGAAGAGAAGTTGCGGCTGCTCCGACAGCACGGCCAGCGGCGTGTCTGTGCCCATGGAGGAGACCGGCTCTTCGCCGGCCATGACCATCGGCGTGATGACCATCTTGAGCTCTTCCACTGTGTAGCCGAAGGCCTGCTGGCGCTGACGGAGCGTCGGATGGTCCGGCTGCGGCACGTTCAGCGGCTCCGGTAGCTCGTCGAGCGAGACACGGTACTGGGTCACCCAGGCCCGGTACGGCTTCCGGCTGACGATCTCGGCCTTGATCTCTTCGTCGTCGATGATGCGGCCCTGCACCGTGTCCACGAGGAACATGCGACCCGGCTGGAGGCGGCCCTTCTGGCGGATGTCCTTGGCGTCGTAGGGGAGCACGCCGGCCTCTGAGGCCAGTACCGCAAGGTCGTCGGTGGTCACCTGGTAGCGGCATGGGCGCAGGCCGTTGCGATCGAGCGTCGCGCCGATCTGCTTCCCGTCGGTGAAGCACACGGCCGCCGGGCCGTCCCACGGCTCCATCATCGCGGCGTGGTACTCGTAGAATCCGCGCCGATCCAAGTCCATCTGCGGATTGCCGACCCACGGCTCGGGGATCAGCATCATCATCGCGTGCGCGAGCGAGCGGCCGCCCATCACCAGGAACTCGAGCGCGTTGTCGAGGCAGGCCGAGTCGCTCTGGTGCTCGTACACGATGGGGAAGAGCTTGGGGATGTCGTCGCCGAAGAGCTCCGACTGCAGGCGGCCCTGGCGCGCGCGCATCCAGTTCACGTTGCCCTTGAGCGTGTTGATCTCGCCGTTATGGCAGATGTAACGGTAGGGGTGCGCGAGCGGCCACGTCGGGAACGTGTTCGTGCTGAAGCGCGAGTGGATCATCGCCAGCGCGCTGACCACGCTGGTATCGGTCAGGTCCGGGTAGTACAGAGTGATCTGATCCGGCAACAGCAGGCCCTTGTAGATGATGGTGTTCATGGACATGCTGGGCAGGTAGAAGTACTCTCGCCCCTCGATCGCGGACTCGCGGATGGCGTTCTCTACCTGCTTGCGGATGACGTAGAGCTTGCGCTCGAACTGCGCTTCGTTGAGGATGTCGCGAGCGATGAAGACTTGCCGGATGGACGGCTCCGTCCCACGCGCCTGCGAGCCGATCGCGCCGCTCTTGACCGGGACGTCGCGCCAGCCCAGCAGCCGCGTGCCTTCCTCCGCGATCACCTTCTCGAAGAGCCTCTCGCATGGCTTGCGCTGCGCGGCGTTCGGCGGGAGGAAGACCATGCCGACCCCGTACTCGCCGGCGTTGGGCAGCTTCACGCCGACGTCGGCGCATGCGCGCTTGAAGAACTCGTGCGGCACCTGGAGCAGGATGCCCGCCCCGTCGCCCGTACAGGGGTCGCAGCCCTGGGCGCCGCGGTGAAAGAGGTTGTTGAGGACCTGTAGCCCCTTGCGGACGATGTCGTGCGACTTGACGCCCTTGATATTGGCGATGAAGCCGATCCCGCAACTGTCCTTTTCGAGAAGCGGATCGTAGAGGCCTTGTTTAGGTGGAAACCCAGGGATGCGCATCTCTCCGCTCATAGACGGAATTCCTTTGATCGACAAGCCGTTACGAATCATTGCATCCTACTTGAGGGGGCGCGGGCGTGTCAAGCAAATCGTCGCGGGCAGACACTCGAAAACCCAGGCCAAATCAAGTGATTGCACTGGGTAGGGCTAAAGAAGCGAGCGGCTGGTCCATTTGGACTACCTAGGAGGAGTCACTAGTCAATGGCTGCGGGTGAGCGCCGTAGCGAGCACCAGGATGGTCACCCCAAGGAGGAGGTTGAGCCGGCCCACCCACGGTGCCAGCTGCACCATCAACAGATCGGTACCGGTTGGGGACAACCCATCGCGGGACTGAGCCCGTGCCGCGCGTGGGCCGATGATAAAGTCGTGCACCATGCCCATCGACACCAGGACGGCGACCAGCCCGAGCTTGATGCCCAGCACTTTGAGGTAGGGGGACCCCGGGGTTGTGTTTCCGTAGTAGCCTACGTTGACGATCCCCGTCAGGATTAGGACGGCGATGCAGATCCAGACCAGCCGCCTGAAGCGCCGGGCCATCTTCCGGAACAGGTCGGTGCGGAGGAGCGGGGAGTCTACCTGGC
>DASQRT010000210.1:0-3246 GCA_035642795.1 Nitrospirales bacterium | reverse complement strand
CTGTCGGGATCAGGAAATAATCGTCGTCACGAAGGCGAAAGAGATCGCCCTCGAACTTCGGGAGTTGGCCGGTACCGGTCATGCTGGCCCTGTTCACGAGGAAAGGAGGAAGGATTTCCTGATACTCGTGCTCGGTGGTATGCAGGTCCAGCATGAAGTTGATCAACGCCCGCTCCAGGCGCGCGCCCGCGCCGCTGTACACCGCGAACCTCGCGCCCGTCATGCGGGCGGCGCGCTCGAAGTCCAAGATGCCGAGCGATTCGCCGAGTTCCCAGTGGTGCTTGGGCGGAAACGCCAACGTGGGCGGCTTCCCCCAACGCCTGACTTCCTGATTCGCGGAGGGGTCAGCGCCGATCTGGACGGACGGATGAGGGATGTTGGGGATCCTCAGCGCGAGGGCGTTCAGCCGGTCTTCGGCGTCGCGCAGGGAGTCCTCGAGGGACTTGAGCCGATCGCCAACGCCTCTCATCTCCTCCATGAGAGCCTTAACCGGCCGGTTGTCCCGTTTAAATTTGGCGATCTGGTCCGACACGGTCTTGCGCTTGTGTCGGAGTTCCTCGACTTTGGTTAACAGGTCTCTCCGCTCGTGATCCAGCTTGTGGAGCCCATCCCAGTCGATGTCCTGGGCGCGCGCGCCGAGGCTGGCGCGAACCTCTTCCAGATGCTCCCTGATGAGACGCAGATCGAGCATAAGCGTGGGCCACTCTAGCACCGGCTTCTCGGGCGAGTCAACCAACGTGACTCTATTGAAAGCCGCGCCAGTGGCGGCGATGATTCGAGTGCTCCTGCCGCTGGGAGGCGTGGTGGCGCGTGAATTGCGCCCTCGCCGGGGGGCGCGTATAATGGCTCGCCATGAGCGGATCAGCACTAGTCCGTGTTGACGGTCGTCGGCCCGACGAACTCCGTCCGGTCAAGATCACGCGCAACTTCATCAAGTACGCGGAAGGGTCGGTGTTGATCGAGATGGGGGAGACCAAGGTGATCTGCACCGTGTCGGTCGATGAGAAGGTTCCTCCTTTTCTGCGCGGCCAGAACCGGGGCTGGGTGACCGCGGAGTACGCCATGCTCCCGCGCGCCACACCCGAGCGGGTCGTGCGCGAGGCCTCCAAAGGAAGGCAAGGAGGACGCACGCTCGAGATCCAGCGCTTGATCGGCCGCTCGTTGCGGGCCGTGACCGACATGGACGAACTGGGCGAACGGACGTTCTGGGTGGATTGTGACGTGATCCAGGCGGATGGCGGGACGCGCACGGCTTCGGTCACCGGCGCGTTCGTGGCCTTGGCCGACGCCGTCGCCGTGGTGAGGGCGAAGGGACTGATCAAGAAGAACCCGTTGAGAGACTATCTGGCGGCGGTGAGCGTCGGGAAAGTAGGGGGCGAGCTGTTGACCGATCTCTGCTATGCCGAGGACTCCCTCGCGGAGGTGGACCTGAATCTGGTCATGACCGGCAAGGGGCAGTTCGTGGAGATCCAGGGGACCGCCGAGAAGTGGCCATTCACGCTGGACGAGCTCAACAAGTTCCTGACGCTGGGCTGGAACGGCATCAGCGCGTTAGTCAAGCTTCAGCAAGAGCTTGTGGGGGACCTGCGCTGATCACTGAGTTGGTGGTGGCGACCGGCAACCGGCACAAGGTCGGGGAAATCCGCGCGATGCTCGCGGACTTGCCGGTCACGATCCGATCGATGGCCGAGTTCCCCGGTGCGCCGGAGGCGGTCGAAGACGGTCGGACCTACCGGGAGAACGCCCTCAAGAAAGCCTGGACTGCTGTCAAGTTCACAGGCAAGCCGGCTTTGGCCGATGACACCGGGCTGGAAGTGGATGCGCTGGGAGGGCGGCCCGGACTCTATTCGGCCCGCTTTGCTGGTGAAGGCTGCACCTTCGCTGATAATATCAAGAAGCTGTTGCGGCTTCTGAAGGGCGTGCCGTCGCAGCGCCGCGGAGCGCGGTTCGTGTGCGTGGTGGCTCTCGTCGACCCCAGCGGGCGCGAGCAGGTGGTGGAGGGCAAACTGTACGGCCGGATCGCGGAGGCGCCGGCCGGCTGTGGCGGATTCGGGTACGACCCGGTCTTTTACGTGCCGGAGGTCGGGAAGACGTTGGCCGAGCTGACGCCTGAGGAGAAGAACCGCATCAGCCACAGAGGCCGTGCATTGGTCAAGGCGAGAGCCTTGATGCGGGAAGAATGACGTCGGGGCGTAGCGCAGCCTGGTAGCGCACCAGCTTTGGGAGCTGGCCGTCGGAGGTTCAAATCCTCTCGCCCCGACCATATTAGACGCGCCCGTAGCTCAGTTGGAGAGAGCCCCAGCCTTCTAAGCTGGTTGTCGCAGGTTCGATTCCTGCCGGGCGCACCACAAACCTTGCTGATAGAGCAAAAGAAGTTGCTATTCAGGGGTGTAATAAGGTAAAGGAACAGATCGACCCATGAATATTTATCTCGCCAATCCCCGCGGTTTCTGCGCAGGAGTGGACCGCGCCATCGACATCGTAGAACTGTCGCTCAAGGCTTACGGCGCACCCATCTATGTCCGGCACGAGATCGTCCACAGCCGTCACGTCGTCAACTCGCTCAAGCTGAAAGGCGCGGTCTTCGTCGAGGAGCTGAGCGAGGTGCCGGACGGCCAAACCGTGATCTTCAGCGCGCACGGCGTCGCCAAGTCGGTCTGGGAAGAAGCCAAGCGGCGTGGATTGAAGATCATCGACGCGACCTGCCCGCTCGTCATCAAGGTCCATAACGAAGTCAACCGTGACCACACGCAGGGCTATGAGTTGATCCTGATCGGGCATGCCGGCCACCCCGAAGTGATCGGGACGCTGGGACAGATCCCGGACAAGTTCCATCTTGTCAGCTCCGTGGAAGACGTGGAGAATTTGGAGGTTTCCGATCCCAAGTGCTTGTCCTATGTGACCCAGACCACGTTGAGTGTGGATGAATGCCGAGACATCGTGGCCTCCCTGCATAAGCGATTTCCGAAGATCAAGGGCCCTCACCAGGAAGACATCTGCTACGCCACCCAGAACCGCCAGAACGCCGTCAAGAAGCTGACGGAGGTGGTCGACGTGATCCTGGTCATCGGCTCCCCGAACAGCTCCAACTCGAATCGGTTGCGCGAGCTCGGCGAGCATTGCGGAGTTCCTGCCTACCTGATCGACTCGAGCGCCGACATCAACCTCTCCTGGCTCCAAGGCATCAAGGCGGTCGGGATCTCCGCCGGGGCCAGGAGAGGTTGATGTCGGCGCTCGAGTCGACAT
>DASQRT010000209.1:0-2070 GCA_035642795.1 Nitrospirales bacterium | reverse complement strand
GGCAACTGTGAAGGAGGCCGCCAACCGGAAATGCTGGTGGACCATCCCAATGCCGGCCTCAATCGCGTCGCGTGGCGAGTGGAACGCCACCGGCTCGCCGTGAAGCAGGATCTCACCCTCGTCGGGTCGGTAAAGTCCGGTCAGGATGTTCGAGAGCGTGGACTTGCCGGCGCCGTTCTCGCCGAGCAGCGTGTGAATCTCGCCCTGTAAGACTTCAAAGTCGACCCGGTCGTTGGCGAGGACGCCTGGGAATCGCTTGCTGATCCCCCGCATGGTCACCGCCGGAACTTGTCCAGCGGCGACCATGTCAGCGGTGATGACGTTAAGGGCTTACGAGCCCTTTGGGCTGCCGATAACCCCCTGCACGAACCAGTCCATGGTGAAGATATCGGGCTTTTGTCCGGCTGACACATGAACCGCACCGGACTGGTCCATCAGCGGACCCGTGAATTCGTAGAAGCTCCCGTTCTTGATCGCATCCATCTTCGCCGCGATCTGCACCTGGGTCGCTGCCGAGACCGACGTCCCGAAGGGTGCCAGGCCGATCATCCCGTCGGCGATGCTGCCGTAATAGTTGTCCATCTTCCAGGTGCCGTCCAACGCCGCCTTGACCCGCCTGGCGTAGTAGGGACCCCAGTGATAGACCGTGCCAGTCAGCCAGATGTCCGGGGCGTAGGTCGACTGGTCGGAGTCGTAGCCGCTCCAGGGGACGCCGGAGGCCTTTGCGGCGTCGCCCGTGGCCGGGCTGTCCTGTCCCTGGCCGATCGCGTCGACGCCCAGCGAGAGCAAACTTTGGGCCGCTTGCTTCTCCTTCGTGGGGTCAAACCAGGTGTTCGTCCAGACCACCTGAACGGTCGCACCCGGGTGCGTCGTCTGCGCCCCCAGCGTGACGGCGTTGATCTCGCGGATGACTTCGGGGATCGGGAAAGGCGCCACGAAGCCGATCTTGCCCTTTTTGCTGGCGGCGCCCAGCGCCATGCCGGTCAGGTAATCGGCATCTTCCGCCGCGCCGAAGTACTCGCCCATGTTGGTTGCGGTCTTGAAGCCAGTCGCCTGCTCGAACTTGACGTCAGGGTGCTTTTGGGCCTCGGCAAGGAACGCGTCCTGGAAGCCAAACGAGGTGCCGAAGATGATCTTGTTGCCGTCACGGATCAGGTCCTCGATGACCTGGGCGACCTGCGGGCCCTCGGGCACATTCTCCTTGTAGGTCGTTTGCACCGCGGTGCCAAGCTGCTGCTCGACGTACTTCCGTCCTACGTCGTGGGCCTGGGTCCAGCCATGGTCGGTGATGGGACCGACGTAGACCCACGCCGCCTTGATGACGCTCGGAGTACTCGACGAGCCAGTGCTAGTGTTCGACGTCCCGCATGCCCCCAATCCGAGCGCGGCTATCACCGTCGAGGCAAATACAACGGATTTCTTCATGTGGCTCCTCTCCCTGCCAGAATCCCCCAAATTCCAGTTGGAATTCTATAGCTTGGATCGGGTCGTCACATCAGCCTCGCTCCTGGCGGGCATGAAGTCGACTCGCTCCTCGCGGCCCTTCCAGATAACGATCTGTTCGCCGGGGTCGGTGCGGGCGACCACCCGGCCACCCCGGATGACAAGCCGGCGCGGCGCCAGGAGCCGAATCGCGTCGCTCTCGTCTGGCGCATCGAACAACACGAGGTCCGCGCGACACCCCGGCTGAAGACCATAGTCCCGGAGTCCCAATGCTCGCGCGCCATTCACCGTGATCATGTCGATCAGCGTCCGCAGCTCCTCGTACCCGGACATCTGCCCATAGTGGGCGAGCGTAAAGGCCGCCTGAAGCGGGTCGGCCTTCCCGAGCGGGTACCAGGGGTCCATCACCGAGTCATGGCCGAGGCAGACGTTAACCCCCGCGGCGAGCAGTTCCTTGACGCGGGTATGACCTCGGCGGATCGGGTAGTGGTCGAAGCGCCCCTGCAGGACGGCGTTGTCAAGCGGGTTGGTGACCATGTTTAATCCCGCCCGGCGCACATTGTTGATAAGGCGGTCGGCATAGGCGTTGTTGTAGGAATGCATCGCGGTCGTGTGGCTGGCCGTTAC
>DASQRT010000208.1:0-4197 GCA_035642795.1 Nitrospirales bacterium | reverse complement strand
TCCGCCCTCAACGGTGACTGACTCGCGCTGCAATGCAGAAGGGAACACTTGAGGTAACAATATACCTGGCTCAGTTTGGCCGCCGTAGTTGACTGCGCCCACCTCGATACTGCCGCTTCCCAGAAGAAGCCAAAGTCCGCTAAGTCTTGTAGCCAGTTGGAACATGATGTACCAAGGCATTAGCTCCTCTTGAGGCTATGATAAGATGGCAGGTGACGAGACGGAGGCAAGCAAGATGGAATCAAAAGAAGCAGACGCCCTAAGAAAAGCATGGGGTGATAAACCGTGCGAACATCCCTGGTGGGTGGAAGAGACCTCAGGTAGGGCTGCTACGGTCAGAGTAGTCTGCACAACGTGCGGGCAAGCTCGGTTGAAAGGTAAAACGTTGGAAGCTGAGACGTTGGAAATTGAAACGTTGGAAGTTGAAACAAAGACCGACTCAGAAAAGGATACTGCCACGAATCAGAAAGTCAAAGACCTAGATGCGGCTGTAGATGGCATCGTCGCCATGCTTAGAACAGAGTTCGCGTTTACGATGCAGGATGAAGCTAAAATAGGTTCTGTGATGGGCAAGCTTCATGATGCCTTTGGACGATGGCGTGAAGGGCAACAGAAAAAGAAGCGTTCAACTTAGGACGCTGCTGAGTCACGTATATTGTTGCCCTTGTTTCCTTTCCGTTCTCGTATAACGTTTAACGAATAACGTCTTCCCCCATGTCTGACTGGACTCTCAAATTCAATGCCGTCTTGGCAGGCGTCGTGATCGCCTTCGGGTTCACGATGGCATGGACCCCGATCCCGGTGGCCTATGCCGTCGTTGCCGGGCTCGGCTTCACCGCGCTGCTGGTCTGGCTGGGGACCACGCCGAAGCACATCTGGGCGTGGGCGTGCCTGTTTCTGGGGTTGGAGAGTCTGAGTTGGCCAGCAGTGCAGATGATCAAGTTGAAGATGAGTGGTGTGGCGGAGCCGAGCGAAGATCAGATGATCGAGCTGTTCCGTGCAGGAGTCTTCGGTGTTATTTTCGCCACCTTCTGGCTCACCTTCGCCTATGGCGTCTTTCGCTGGATCAAACGCGGCGAGACTCCGGAAGAACCCCCGCCGAAGTAAAGAAAGGGGACAGGCACCATTCGGAAATGGAGCCAGTCCCCGTCTTAGAGCAGACTCTGCGGGTCGACGTCAATGTCGTAACGCAGGCCGCCAGCGCGTCCCGCTTTTTCCAACTCTGCTAACGTCGCCTGCACGGCCTGCCGCAACGTCATCCCATCTGTCCCCTTCACGACGAGCTGCCAGCGCACGCGGCCACGTACGCGGAACGGGGTGGCGGGGATCGGACCGAGTATTTCGAGGGGGTCAGGACGCGCGCGAGAACCTTCGTCTCGCAACAACAAAGCCCACCGCATTGCGGCGGCCTCCACCACATCGTCGCGCGTGCCACTGACCCGCAACCCGATCAGCCGGCCGAATGGGGGATAGCCCAACGCCTTCCTGGCCACCAATTCGTTGTCGTAGAAGAGCTGGGGATCCCGCTCGGCCAGGGCGCGGATTACGTGATGTTGCGGGACATAGGTCTGTATCACGATGCGAGCGGTCGAATCCTTAGAGTCGGCCAGTGCCATCACCTCACACAGCGTGTGGTAGGCCCGTTCGGCTGCCCGGAAGTCTGGCAGGTTCAACGCGGCATCGGGATGGACGAGGCCCACCAGGGAGACGACCGGTCGGGGAGACCGCGTGACGACCAGTTGGGTGCCGATCAGGATGTTGAGCTCTCCGATCTGCAACAGAGTGAGGATGGCAGAGTTGGCGCGATCTCCGCCGGGCCGATCGCGCTCCAGGCGGGCGACATGGGCCTCGGGGAATTGGACTCTCACCGCTTCTTCCAAGGCCTCGGTCCCAAATCCTGAGGGGAGCAGACGGGCTCCCAGGCAGGACGGGCAGGCCTCCGGCACCTGTCCAGTTCTGCCGCAATGGCCGCATCGGAGCAGGCCGTCGTGTTTGCCGTCGTGTTTATGGTACACCCATCCCACCGCACAGGCCGGGCACTTCACGACTTGGCCGCAGTCGCGGCATAGGAGCTCCGGCGCGTACCCCTTGCGGTTGAGAAACAGGAGAGCCTTCTTGCTAGCAGCCAGACAAGCTGCAATCGCCTCAGTGAGCGGCGGGCTCAGTATGGTGCCGAAGGGCGCGTCACGCAGGTCCACCACCGTCACCGGCGGCGCCCCGTCGGGGGTCGCGCGGAACGCCAGGACCTCCGAGCCGACTGCGTGCACGGTGTCCAGGGAAGGATGCGTGGAGGCCAGCACGAGCACGGCCCCGGCTTGCTTGGCGCGTTCGTCGGCCACGGCCCGCGCATCGTACCGGGGCACGTTTTCCGCCTTGTAGGCAGGATGGTCTTCCTGGTCGACGACGATGAGTCCCAGATGGTCGAGGGGGGCAAAGACGGCTGAACGGGTGCCCACCACGACGGACGCTTCGCCCTGCTGGATGCGGCTCCACGCCTTTCGACGCGCTCCGGGAGCAAGGCCGCCATGATACACCTGGCAGCGACGTCCCCAACGAGACAGGAAAACGCCTTGGCTTTCCTCCACGCGTGCGACTTCCGGGAGCAGCACGAGCGCGGTTCGTCCCTGCTCCAGCGTCGCCTCGACGGCGTTGCCGTAGAGTTCCACCAACTCGTAGGTGGCCGCTGGCAGGAAGATGCGTTCCTGGCGATGGTGGGTAAGAGCGTCCAGGACCTTCGCGCGGAGCGGGGCGAGCCTTTCGTTTAACGTTGAACGATTAACGTTAACCGTGGACTGATCGGTGGCAGGAACGGGAGCGACCGAAGGAATATCGTCCGCGTGTTTCGTACGTGCGGCGGAGCGTGTTCTGTCGGGTGCGCCGTGGAACGCGAGACGCAGGCACTGTCCCAACGGGGCCAGGTATTGCTCCGAAACCCATGCGGCCAGTGCAAGGAGGTCGGGCGGGACGCTGGGTTTCTCGTCCACCCGTGCGAGGACTTCTCGGATCCGCGCAGGCTTCCCGCCGGTGTCGGCGTGGGGCGTGACCGCCACGATGTAGCCGGTCAGCGTGCTCCGGCCAAATGGGACGCGGACGCGCATGCCGGGTATCCAGGGACCCGGGTCTCCGGGCGGGATGCCGTACGTGAAGACGCGCGAGAGACGGCGAGGGACAGCTACCTGAAGGTACAGCGGGGAGTCGGCGGCCAAGGCATGCGTGTTACTGAGTGGTCACCTTTAAAGCAGTGTACTGGCCTCCGCCGGTCTGAAACTCGACGGTCACTTGGTCTCCCTTGGCCAGGTCGCTCAGGGACTTACGGCTTCCCGTGAAGGCCGTCTTGGTGTTCACGACGAAGGTGAACCGGTTCCCGTCCGGCTTCTTGACGGTCAGCTTGTTCGCTGCTGTGTCCACTTTCAGGACCTCGCCGACGAATTGCTCTCCGGCCAGCGCTCCCGTCACTGTCAGGGAGAGGGCGCAGATGATAACAATTGCCGTTCGCAGGAACATGCGATGCCTTATCCTAAATCGAGGGGAGCTAAATGCAAATCAGTTACCGGCGATCACGAGATGGACGTGTCGGTTCTTCATGTAGCAGGCGTCATCCTTCTCGGTGCAGACCGGCTTGTCCTTTCCAAAGCTCATGACCGTGAAGGGATTGCTGACCCCCAGTTCCGTGAGGAAGCGGCGGACTTCCAGGGCCCGTTTTTCCCCTAAGACCCGGTTATATTCCGTGCTTCCCCGTTCGTCAGCGTATCCCTCAATCGTAACCGCGGCCTTCGCGTTCTGCTTGAGGAGTTCGGCTTGCGCCGTGAGGGTCTTCTTGGCCTCATCCGACAGCACCCACTTGTCGAAGTCGAAGTAGACGTCCTCGAGGCCCATCGGGATCGGTGGCGCCGGCGTCGGCGCTTCAGGGGGCGTCACCTTGGCGACGGCTGTGGGCGCGCCCTCAACTTTTGCCTCCTCCTTTGATATGGATAGAGGGGACAGCATGCGGTTCACAATGTCTCCTCGATCGATGGCGTCAGTGCTTTTCATCACGTAGGCCGTAGCGGTCCGCGGCTGCAGCCCGATGACTTTGACCTCGGCGTGCACCACGTCCGGGTTCTTGGTCATGAGGGAGAGCCGGCGGCCCGGACGGATCACGCTGAAGCGGTCTCCCAGCGCGACGCCGTCCATCTCACCCCGATCGATATAGACGAT
>DASQRT010000207.1:0-3849 GCA_035642795.1 Nitrospirales bacterium | reverse complement strand
CCTTCACCGCCCGGGCCACGAGGGCCTCAAAGTCCTTACGTGAAAGCCAACTGTGTGGCATGGCAAATGAGTCGGGAAGATCAAGTTAATTGACCGGCTCACCCTCCTGGCAAGCGCTGCAGCTCGTGCTCGGTCATGCGTTCATTCTAGCAGAGGGGCCCGGATAAAAAAGGGGAGGGCTCTCGACGAACCCTCCCCTTATTTCTCGATCGGGACGGTTACTTCTTCCGCACCTGAATGCCGTGCGGGTCGGCCTTCTCGACCGTCACATCCTTGCCTTCCTTGTCTTTCTCTTGCACCTTCTTGCTGATCGGAGCGATCCCCACGAGCGCGCCGCCCCTGCCGTTACCCTCGACCTTGATGACGCCCACGCCCGGCGTGCTCCCGACGGCATTGTTGACGTCTTTGTTATTGCCGGTGAGCGGACTGGGCCCGCGTAGCGCGGTGAACACGTAGTTACTGTCAGGAGCCGCATCCATCAGGTCAGGAGCGGGATCCTTGCTGAGATCCCCTGAGAGCAGGATCGTTCCGACTTTGATGTTCCCGTTGCCGGTATCGTAGGCGTCGATCAGGTTGAGGTGCCGGTCGCCAGACCAGAGGTACTTGTTGTTGAGACTGACCATCCCATGGGAGTCGCCGCCGTCTCGTCCTCCGATCCGCTCCGGCACGCTTACCTCAGGGAGGGAGCCGAGCCCGAAGGCATACACATCATGATTCAGGGGCGTGGCCGGCCATCCTCCACCTGAGTTGAGGTACATGGTGGACCCGATCTGGACGCCTCCGCATCCTGCCGGTCTTACGGAGTCTTTCGGAAGTGATCCGGTGTTGGACATGGGGGTTGTCGTAATGTCGAAGATGGCGAGGCCGCCGCCGCGCGGGGTCACAAAGACGAACTGGCTCTTTTTCTCGATGATCGGACAGATCGGCGCCATGTCGGGAAGCGCCCCACCCGATTCCAAGGTTGCCAGGGCCACGACGTCGGTGGACGGATTCACCGTAAACTTCTTGTTGGCATAGTCGGTCCAGATGCGGACGAGCTTTTTCTCGGCGATGTTCGCGCCGATGGCCAGCTTCATGTCAGCCGCCGGGAACGCCGCATGGGCGTTCTTGCCCAGGCTCACGCACCCGATCGGCGCGCGGACGGCCGCGTCCAGGAACACGACGTGGCCGCTGGCCACGTAGGAGAGGATGCCGTATTTCCCGTCCTTGGTGAAGAAGATCATGTGCGGGCGCTTCGGATAGCCCCCGGCCTCCTTGCAGGCCTCAGCGAACTTGTCGCCCAAATCAATCGTCTCCGCTTTGGCGGATTTCGCGTCCGATGCCAAGGCGGCACCGTCGTAGATGTAGAGAGTCCCCCCGCCATCTTTCGAGCTATCCGACTGATCGATCACCCACACCTCGTAAGAGGGAGCAGCCGCGGCTGCCGGCGCGGCGGGCGCATCGGCCGCGAGGACGGCGCCGGCTCCCAGGAGCAGAACCGGGAGCGAAAGAAACCATATAGGGAAAAGGCGTCCAGATATCATGTTGAGGTGACCTCCTTCTGGTAGCCGTTCGGATTAGTATGAAAGTGGCAGGGGCCGTCCACTACGTTCCGCGATGGAAGGGGCCCTCTCAGGGGCAGTATGGTAGTCGCCTGGCCAGATTCTGTCAACGACGAAAGACTGTGCCTATTTCACGACAATTTGGGCCCGCATGCTATGGCCCGGCAGGTCGCAGATGTAGTGGAACGTGCCGGCGGTCTTTGGGGTGAACCGCAACTCGACTCTCCCGTGGGGGGGAATCAAGACGCGGACAAACCCGGCCTCGTTGAACTCGGGTGCGCCGTTCCCGCTTACTTGGACGTTGGTGCGCTGCAGGAGCAGCAGGGGAACAAAGGCATGCAAGTCCTCATCGTCGTTACGGATGACCAGCGTGGCCGGCTCTCCCTTCAGCAGAATCAACGTCTCCGGTGTGAACGCCCGTTTGCTGGCGACGATCTCAACCGAGACGGACGACGCTTCCTTCGCCTCGGTGAAGGGGCTCAGGAGGCCGACGGCCAGCGAGAGACTGATGAAAGCACCGGCCGCCCTCATTTGGCCTTCGCGAATATGCGGATCGGGGTGCCGGCGAAGTCGAACTGCTCCCGGAAATAGTTCTCGAGATACCGCAGGTAGGGTGCGCCGATCTCCTCCGGGTGCTTGCAGAAGAGGACGAACGTGGGAGGCTTGGCGGCGACCTGGGTGATATACGCCGATTTGACGGGCTTCCCCTTGCGGATCGGCAAAGGGTTCGCCGCGATCGCGTCCTGGAAGATCCGGTTGAGCTGCGCCGTCGGCACGCGGTGCGCGAAAGCCTTGAGGGCCCGGTTGATCACCGGGAAGACGCCCGCGACCGTCTTGAACTCGAGGGCAGAGCCGTAGAGCACCGGCGCCCACGGGAGGAAGGCGAAGCGGCGGCGCAGCTCGGCCTCGTACTTCGCCCTGGCGTCCGGGTCGTCGGCGCGTAGGTCCCACTTGTTCACCAGGAGGACGCAGGCCCGGCCGCCGCGCAGGGCCAGGCCGGCAATCTTGGTGTCCTGCTCTGTCACCCCTTCGACGCTGTCCAGGATCAGGACGGCCAAGTCGGCCCGACCCAGTGCCCGCATGGCGCGTGCGACGCTGAAGCGCTCCACCCCCGGATCGATCCGACCGCGCCGGCGGATGCCGGCCGTGTCGATGAAGAGGTACGCAGCCTTCTTGTACCGGACCAGGGTATCGATGGCGTCGCGCGTGGTGCCCGGCACCTCGCAGACCACCAGGCGTGGCTCGCCCAGCAGCGTGTTGATGAAGGTAGATTTGCCGACGTTGGGGCGCCCCACGACGGCGATCTTGGGAATGTCCTCAGCCGCCGCGCCCTCCGTGGCGGCCGGGAGCAAGGGATAGAGGGCGTCCAGCAATTCCGCGACGCCGGCGCCGTGCTCAGCGGAGAGCGGGTAGAGCGGCTCCAATCCCAGTTCATAGAACTCGCTAGTGAGCGGGTCGGACTTGGGTGTGTCGATCTTATTGATCGCGACGAACACGGGCTTGTTCACGCCGCGCAGCAGGTCGGCGATCTCCCGGTCCATCGGAGTCAAGCCTTCGCGCCCGTCCATTAGGAAGATCAGTGCGTCCGCTTCCGCGATGGCGCGGCGGGACTGCTCGCGGATCAAGCCGAACATCTGCTCGTCGGCGGACGGGACCAGCCCGCCTGTGTCCACCAACTGGAACCGCCGGCCCCGGTACTCGCACTCGGCGTAGTGGCGGTCGCGCGTCACGCCTGGGAAGTCCTTGACGATGGCTTGTCGTCGGCCCAGGACACGGTTGAAGAGCGTGGACTTGCCCACGTTCGGGCGACCGATGATGGCCACGGTGGACATGATAGGGGTGACGGTACCATGCAGCCGACGGACATTACAATCGGCCTTTCGGTATAATGCCCGCATGCGCAATGCCGTCTGTCCCATTCCCAATTGGTCAGTGATCCGGACCGTCCTGCTGGACATGGACGGGACGCTGCTCGACAGGGCCTTTGACGACCATTTCTACTTGGAGGCGCTGCCGGCGCACTATGCGGCGGCGAAGCGGATACCAGTGGAGGCGGCGCGCGAGCGTCTGGTGGCGCTCTACCGCGCTGTGGAGGGTGAGCTGGATTGGACCGACATTGACTACTGGACCCGCACGCTGGAGCTCGACGTGCCAGCTATCAAGGACTCGCTGCGGCACCGGATCGCGCCACATGCCGACAGCCTGGCTTTTCTCACGTTCCTGCGCGAGCGGAAGATCCCCGCCCACCTGGTCACGAACGCGCATCCCAAGACGTTGGCAATCAAGATGGCCCAGACCGGCCTGGATG
>DASQRT010000206.1:0-6683 GCA_035642795.1 Nitrospirales bacterium | reverse complement strand
ACCCCCAGGTGCGGCATCATGAAAATGCTGTCCACGGCCAGATCGGTGAACCCGAACGGCTCGTAAGCGTCGACCATCATCAGCAGGGACTGCACCCGGCGCGGGGCATGCGAGAGGATACCCCCGCTGCCGACGATCAGATCGAGCTGTAGCATATCCACAAGCGTCTCCCCCGATGCCTTCTGCTCGAACACATCGGAAATGGACCGCTCCTGCTGGACCCCCTTCAGACCGGTTGCCAGGGACTTGTGGTGAATAAGGGCCAAGCGCAGGGCCTCGCGCGCGATGGCCTGCTCGATCTGGAGCTCGTCCAGGGTCTGCGGGACCGTCGTCGGGCGGATCATCTTGTTTTTGATCCGGTTGCGCAAGTCCTGCTCATCGATTGAGAACGGCACCCAGCGCATAATGTTGTCGAGAGTCGCCTCAGCCAGCACGTTCGAGATGCTGTAGCTCATGCCCAAATTGGCCGAGACGGTCCGGTTGAAGATGCCGTGAAACACTGAGAACACATCGGTTGTTGCCCCGCCAATGTCCACGCCGATCAGGTTGATCCCCTGCTTTCTGGCGATGGTCTCCATGATGAGCCCCACCGCCGCCGGAGTCGGCATGATCGGCGCGCCCGCCCAGGAGATGAGCTTCTTGTAGCCCGGTGCCTGCGCCATGACGTGCTCCAGGAACAGGTCGTGGATCTTTGCGCGGGCGGGCCCGAGGTTCTCTCTCTCCAGGACGGGCCTTACGTTCTCGGTGATGGTCAGCGCAGTCTTCTTGCTGAGGATCTCGCTGATGCGCTCGCGGGCGTCCCTGTTGCCGGCGTAGATCAGCGGCAGGTTGTAGCTCATGCCAAGCCGCGGGCGGGGCTCGGCGGCCGCGATGTATTCCGCCATCTCCACCACGTGCGTCACGGTGCCGCCGTCCGTCCCGCCGGAGAGCAGGATCATGTCCGGACGCAGCGAGCGGATGCGTTCGATCTTCTCGTGCGGCAGGCGCCCGTCGTTCGAGGCCAGAACGTCCATCACGATCGCCCCAGCCCCGAGGGCACACCGCTGGGCGCTCTCGGCCGTCATGCTCTGCACCACCCCGGCCACCATCATCTGCAGGCCGCCCCCGGCACTGCTCGTGGAGATGTAGATGTCCACGCCGACCTTCGGGTCGCCACCCACCCCGCTCGGCGTGATGATCTTCTCGCCGTCGAGAATCTTCCGGCCGGAGAGCTCCTCAATCTCCGCGATCGCGTTGAGGACCCCGCGGGTGACGTCCTCAAAGGGCGCTTCCACAGTGGTGGGCGCCTCGCCCCGGTAGGTCTGCCGGTACTCGTCCCCCACCTTCTCGATCAGGATGGCCTTGGTTGTTGTGCTGCCGCAGTCCGTGGCAACGATCGTGCGGAGCGGATGGCTGGCGCCGGAGGCTTCCGTAGCCCCGAGGTCGGGGTACCCGTTGCTCTTCGAATGCAACGGGTCCATGAGGGGCGTTCCAGGTGCAGTCATGGGCGTGTCGCCGTATGCTGGGCCTCGGCACGCCGCTCGAGCAGGACCGTCAGTCGCGAGAGCGTGTCGCGTCGCTCGAGCAGATGGGCTACGCGCTCCACGTCACGCTGGGGGAAGACCACCTCGAGGATCGGAGCGAAGAAGTGCAGGGCTTGGCTGCCGAGGAAATTCATCGGCCCGACCGACTCGAGAAACAGGATAGCTGGCGTCGCCATCCCGCGCTCGACGACGGTCGCCGCGACTCGCTCGAGCAGGGCCACGTCTTCAGTGGAGAGCGGCTGGCCCTCCGGTTCCACCGCAAAGGCATGCCGGACCCGGGCTGTCAGCCCGCTCAGCCGTTGCGCCAGAAACCCCTTCGAGAACGGTGCCATAGCCACTCGCCGATGAGGGAACAGCGGGAACCTGCGGCATTATAGGAAGGGGTCGGGAGAGAGTCAATTTGCGCTGGTTGCTTGTTGCTCGGCGTGGTAGGAGCTACGAACGAGCGGGCCGGACTCCACATGACGAAAGCCCAGCGCGAGCCCTTCCTCCTTGAGCAGCTGGAACTCCTCCGGAAGGTAGAAGCGCATGATCGGCCAGTGGGCCTTCGTCGGCTGCAGGTACTGTCCGATCGAGAGGATCGCGCATCCGGCCGCGCGGAGTTCCCGCATGACTGCGCGCACCTCTTCCACCGTTTCGCCCAGACCGACCATGAGCCCCGACTTGGCGACGGCCCCGCGGCTGGCCGCCGCCCCGAGCACCGCGATCGACCGCTGGTACTTCCCTTGCGGCCGGACCGACGGGAACAGGCGCGGGACGGTCTCGATGTTGTGGTTGAGGATATCGGGCTCTGCCGCCAGGACTGTCTCCAACGCAGCGAGGTCACCGAGAAAATCCGGAATGAGAACCTCGATCGTGCAGGTCGGCAGTTCCCGCCGAATGGCCCGGATCGTCTCGGCGAACATTCGCGCGCCGCCGTCTGGCAGCTCATCGCGGTTGACCGACGTGATTACGGCATGCCGGAGTCCGAGCGTCATCACTGCCGCCGCCACGCGTTCGGGCTCCGCTTCATCCAGCGGCAGGGGCCGTCCGGTCGTCACTGCGCAGTAGTGGCACCGGCGGGTGCAGATGTCCCCGAGGATCAGAAATGTCGCCGTGCGGTTGTTCCAGCACTCCCAGACGTTCGGGCACCGCGCCTCTTCGCAGATAGTGTGGAGGTTCAGTTCCTGGGTGAGCCGTCGGATTTCCTGATAGTCCGGCCCCTGGCGCAGTTCCACCTTGAACCACCTCGGCAGGCGCGGCCTCGGTTCCTGGACCATGGGAATGGGACGGCTCATAGGTCCCTCGCCCGCACCAGCGCCTGTTTGAATGTCTGAAGGAACTGTGCGGCGACCGTCCCGTCGATCACGCGGTGATCACACGACAACGTGAGCGTCATCCGATGACCTACCTCGACGCGGCCGTCCTGGACGACGGGCACCTCCCGCACGGAGCCCACCGCGAGCGCCGCAGCAGCGGGCGGCAGGATTACCGCGCTGAAACTCTCCACGTCGAACTTACCCAGATTGGAGATCAGGAACGTCGCGCCCGTGTATTCCTCAGGCGCCAGCTCGCGCTTGCGGGCTCGCGCCACCAGCACACGTTCCGCTTCGACGATCTGCCCAAGCGTCTTGCTCCCGCAATCCCGCAGGACCGGCACGATCAGGCCGTCCTCCAGCGCCACGGCGATCCCGATGTCGATGCTGGAGAAGATCCGAATGGTCTCGCCCGCGAAGGACGCATTGAGACCCGGGTGCTGCTTCAGGGCCCGCGCGGACGCGGCGATGAGCAGATGGTTGATCGAGATCGGGGACGGCGCCGCGGCCTTCTTCGACTCCTCGACCACCCGGAGCCCCTCCGCCATGTCCACGTCGATGGTCACGTAGAAATGCGGGACCGGCGCCTTGCTCTGGGTGGTCATCCGAACGATGGCCTTGCGCATCTGACTGAGAGGGACCTCCCGTACCGCGGGCTGCTCTTTCTTTTTGGCGAGGAAGGGTTCGAGGTCCCGCTCGACGATGCGCCCGCCGGAGCCGCTGCCCTTGATGGCTTTCAGGTCAATGCCGTGCTCGCGGGCGAGCGTCCTCACCCGAGGAGATGCGGGGGAGACCGGCGAGGGGCGGGGCTGCTCCGAAGGTGTAGCAGCCGGCGATTCTTTGATGAGAGCCTGGATGTCTTCATCGGGCTCCCCGATCACACCGATGAGGGTGCCGGACGGCACGGTCGTCCCTTCAGGGACCAGGATCTTGAGGAGCGTCCCGGACGCGAACGCCTCGAGGTCCATCACCGCCTTGTCGGTTTCGATCTCCGCGAGCGCGTCGCCGCTCTCGACGCGCTCGCCTTCGGCCTTGCGCCATTTCACGACGACGCCTTCCTCCATCGAGTCCGTCAGCTTGGGCATGATCACGCGACTGGCCATCACGCTATGTCCTGTACAGCACCTGATGCGCCGCCGCCACCACCTGGTCCGCGTCGGGGATGGCGGCGTCCTCGAGGTTGCGCGCGTAGGGCATCGGGACGTCCCGACTGGTGACGCGGACGATCGGGCCGTCCAGGTAATCGAACACCCGGCGATACAGGCTCTCGGCGATCTGCGCACCGAGCCCAGCAAAGGGCCAGCCCTCTTCGACGATCACGACCTTACCGGTTTTCTTCGCCGACGCGGCCAAGGTCGTCAGATCCAGCGGGCGCAACGTGCGAGGATCGACCACTTCCGCCTGGATGCCTTCCTGCGCCAACTTCTCGGCCGCCTCCAGCGCCACCAGCAACATTTTGGAATAGGCGATGAGCGTCACGTCAGTCCCCGGTCGCTTCACCTCCGCGACGCCGAGCGGGATCGTGTAGTCGCCGTCTCCGACTTCGCCCTGCATGGGATACAGCAGTTGAGCCTCGATGAAGATGACGGGGTTCTCGTCCCGGATCGCGCTCTTGATGAGCCCTTTGGCGTCATGCGGCGTCGCGGGCGCCACCACCTTCAAGCCAGGCACGTGGCAGAACCACGCTTCCAGGCTTTGCGAATGCTGGGCCGCCAGCTGGTGCGCCGCCGAGCCCGGGCCCCGGATCACGATCGGCACGCTGAGCTGTCCTCCGGACATGTAGCGGATCTTCGCCGCGTTGTTGACGATCTGATCCATCGCCAGGATGGCGAAGTTGAACGTCATCACCTCGACGACCGGGCGGAGCCCCGCCATGGCCGCCCCGATGGCCAGGCCGGTGAAGCCCAGTTCGGTGATCGGCGTGTCCACGACGCGACGCGAACCGAATTCTTCCAGGAACCCCTTGCTGACTTTGAAGGCGCCCTGGTAATTGGCCACATCCTCCCCGATCAGGAAGACCCGGTCGTCCCGCCGCATCTCCTCGCGCAGGGCCTGGTTCAGCGCTTCCCGGTATGTCGCCTTCATTGCACCCGCCCACCCCGGTCGCTATCGCACCCGCCCGCCCCGAACCTGCCGGGCCAGGTTCCTCCCCCGTGGGACGCGCCCTCTTCCCGGGGGTATGTCGTCTTTAGACGTAGACGTCGTCCTCCAGCGCAGTAACGGGTGGCACCGGACTGGCATCGGCAAACTCCACTGCCTCGCGGACGATCTGCGCGACTTCCTGTTCGATGCTCTTGAAGTCTTCCTCGGTCGCCTGCCGTTCACTCAGCATTCGGGTGCGTAACAGCAGGAGTGGGTCCCGCTTCTTGGCTTCGTCCACCTCGGCCTTCGTGCGGTAGTGCCCGTGGGCTGGATCGGCCATCGAATGGCCGAGATACCGGTACGTCACTGCCTCCAGGAAATACGGGCGCTGGCGCGTGCGGACCTGCTCGACGGCTTTGCCGACTGCGTCGCGGACGGCCAGCACATCCATGCCATCGAGCCGGACGGCTTCGATGCCATAGGCGGCAGCATTCTGGGCGACGTCGGAGTAGAGCGCGACCGCACGCTCGACCGGCGTCCCCATCCCATAACGGTTGTTCTCGCAAAGAAACAGCACCGGCAGCCCCCAGAGTGCAGCCAGGTTCAGCGTTTCATGGCATGCGCCGCTGGGTACCGCGCCCTCGCCGAAGAAACAGAGGACCACCTGGTCACCGCCGCGATACTTCACGGCGAAGGCCACGCCGGCCGCCAGCGGCAGGTGTCCGCCGACGATGGCGTAGCCTCCCATGAACCGGCGCTCCGAATCCACGAGGTGCATGGAGCCGCCCTTCCCCTTGCACAATCCGGTGGCTCGGCCGAAGAGCTCAGCCATGACGTGCTTCGGGTCCGAGCCCCGGGCGAGGCAATGGCCGTGATCGCGGTAGGCGGAGAAGACATAGTCGTCGGGCCGCAGCGCGTCCACGGCGCCCACGGCCACAGCCTCTTCTCCGATGTAGAGGTGGCAGAACCCGCCGATCTTGCCGAGCGCGTACATCTCCGCGGTCCGCTCCTCGAAGCGCCGGATCAGGAGCATCTGGGTGTAGAGATGGAGCAGGTGTGCTCGTTCCACACTGGCATTGTAGCAGAAATTTCTGGCCGAAGAGGTTGGACGGATTGTCAGGCCTTGCCGGTGTACTTGGCGATGATCGCGTCCTGCACCGGCTTGGGGCAGGGCTGGTACTCCTTGAAGTCCATCGTGAACGTAGCGCGCCCCTGAGTCTTCGACCGGACGACAGTCGCATAGCCGAACATCGTCGCGAGCGGCACCAGCGCCTCCACGACCGAGGCGGTCGCGCGGGTGTTCATGCCAACGATGTGCCCGCGCCGTGAATTGAGGTCGCCGATCACGTCGCCGGTGTACTCGTTTGGGGTCACCACTTCGACCCGCATAATCGGTTCCAGCAGGACAGGTTTGGCCTTGAGAATGGCCGCCTTGAAGGCCATGTTACTGGCGATCTTGAATGCCATCTCGCTGGAGTCCACCTCGTGGTAGGACCCGTCAATGAGATGCACTTCCACGTCCAGCAGGGGAAATCCGGCCAGGGGGCCCATGGTCATCCCCTCCTCCACGCCCTTCTGGACCGCGGAGATGTACTCCCTGGGAATGGCCCCGCCGCGGATATCGTTCACGAAGACCAGGCCCTTGCCGGGCTCCGCTGGCTTGACCGTCAGGATTACATGCCCGTACTGGCCGCGGCCGCCGGACTGCTTGATGTGCTTTCCTTCGGCTTCCGCTTCCGCTGTGATGGCTTCGCGATAGGCCACTTCCGGCGCGCCCGTGTTG
>DASQRT010000205.1:0-2149 GCA_035642795.1 Nitrospirales bacterium | reverse complement strand
CCAATCCCGCTACGTGCAAGTGCCTCTACGTGGGTGGGTCCAAGGAGTACTCGGAGTATCAGCGTCTGCGCGTGCTGCATCAGATCGCCAGGGATCAGGCGTGGGCGGCCCAACAGGGCCCGATGGAATGCGACATGGGGGAGCCGTGGTGGTGTGATCCGGTAGCGCGCTGAGCGGCTTGTCAGCTGGCATCAGGTGTCTTGTGCGTTCTTGCCGAAGTTTGATGCCGCCCGCCTCCCCACGTGGGTTGTCGCCCTCGTAAGTGATGAGAGAGAGAAAGGGGGTGAGATCAAATGAAGCGAGTCATCATGTTCGCACTCGTGCTCCTTGGTGCTCTTGCACCCGTGGTCGTGACGAGCGTTGCCGAAGCCCATTGGGACGACTCGTGTCAGTGCAACGAGGTCGAGGCTCCGTAGCGTCGGTGTAGGCGGGGGAGAAACTCCCCCGCCCACCGCTCCGACAAGCAATTCGAAGATCGTGATGGGCGCGCCAGCGTCAACAGACTGATACACACCCTCACTGGCGCACCGTGCAGCTCGCGATGCGCGCCATGCCGACGGCGACGTGTCCAACCCAAGCCCACGTATCCCGCTTGGTCCGAAACGGATTTCGTGTTCGTGCTCTATCGAACGCAGCTCTTGAATCCTGGTGACATCGAGAACGTGAAGAAGGTTCAAGCGGCGTCCAAGGTCCAGACCCTCTCGCAGTTTCTCGGCAAGCTGGCTCCTGCAGCGCCGCCACGCATTGAGTAGAGCGAGGGGGTAATGCCGAAGATCAGGGTCACGTTCAAGGAGTGTATCCAGGACTCGCGGGAGTAGCCTGCTCCTGTAGCGTGACGTTCGAGCGTTAGGTTACGACCCTGGATGCCGAGCTGGATGCACCGCTGGCCATCGCCGCGGTCGAAGGAAAGCTACGTGGTCCGGTCCGAAACGAGCATCGCCGGGGGCCGGGCCATCAACCAGGCGGATGGCGCTTTCGAGTGTGATGGTCGTGAACGTACTTAGGGGAGTGATCCATGGCGAAGAAGCGTAGGGGCAAGAGCGACAACGCTCCAACTGAGCCCGCCGGCGCCCCGCCGGAGGGACCTGGGGCGACTGGCCGCGAAATGGCCGCGACCGTGCCAGGGAAGAACCCCTTTACCGGGGCACCGCAGGGCGAGCTCGTTCGCCATCCGCCCGGCTCCAACGGCGGGGTCCACCGCGGCCCCGACCGTTACCCTCGAGTGACGCAGGGCACGATGTTCAAGGCGATGATCGGCCCGAGCCCGGTGGTGACGATGAACGCTCAGGGGCGGCGAAAGACCGGCCGCCGAATGGTCGATGGCACCATGATCGACAACCTGGCCGTGCGCATCCGGTGCATCGCCGTGAAGGGCAGCGACCAGAACGTGCTGTGGCTCCTAGAGCTGATGCACCGAGTGTTCCCCCAGTCGCCTGTTCCGAAGAACGGCAAGGGGCACGGGCCTGGGCTGATGACGACGCACTTCATTCCGCCCGATCGGCCCGCGCCGGCCGCTGCCGCCGAGAAGCCCCCGCGCGAGCCAGGCAGCGGCATGGTGGTGGATGGAAAGGAGTACGTGGAATGAAGGTCGAGATCTATCTCCCAGTAGAGCTGCCGGAAGCGTGATGACCGACGGCAGATCACTCTCAGAGAGGAGACAGGCTATGAACGAAGAAGAGATGGTCGAGGCACTCCTGAAGGGGGCCTTCCTCCGGGTCTCCGACTCCGGGGAGACAACTCAGTGCGATCCAGCTCCGGTTGGCTGCACGCCTCGCGATAGTGGTGGCCGCGCCTGCGACTTCCCGAAATCATCTTGCATGGCTGCCATCCACCGCTCGAGCCCGCGCTCGGAGTACCGAGGCCGCCGGCCGGCCTGCCGGATGATAAACGGCAAATCGTTCTCGTACACCCAGTTCACGCTGCGACCCAGACGTTCGCCGACCTGTTTCGCGGTTAGGAAGCGATCACCGGGGTTGTTTTGGAGGCGGGCATGCGCGGTGACGGTACGGTCTATCTGAGGCGATGGCGACGCGACGATGGCGTCGCCGTGGTCCGCCCGTGGATCTCGTACTGGCGGCACAACCGCAACTTCCGGGAGCCAGCGGCCTGGATCGTCGCCGATGGTGACGCGCGCCAACTGAAGGCGGCG
>DASQRT010000204.1:0-2109 GCA_035642795.1 Nitrospirales bacterium | reverse complement strand
CGGTTCTCGCGCTTCAGCACGTCCAGGGTGTCGCGTATCGCCTTGATGCCCGTGCGGATGACCTGATTGGCGAAGATGACGATCTTGAAGCCGTGCCGCTCCAGTTCGTCAGCCGTGACAGAGCCGAAGATGGTGGGGACCACGACGAGCGGGACGCGGCCGGTCCACTGCTGCGACACGGCGCGCAGCTCGTCGAACGCAGGAGACTTGGAATGGATGAGCACGGCATCGGCGCCGGCGCCGGCGTAGGCCTTGGCGCGCTTCAGCGCCTCGTCTGGGCCCCAGCCCGCGATCAGGGCCTCGGTGCGGGCGATCACGACGAAATCGGGCGAAGCTTGCGCCGACTTGGCCGCGCGAACCTTGCCTGCGTGCTCGTCGATGGAAACCAGCTCGCGGCGGACGCCGGCATAGAACGAGCAGCGCTTGGGAAACACGTTGTCCTCGATGCAGATGCCGGCGATCCCGGCCTTCTCGTACTCCTGGACCGTCCGCATCACGTTAAGGGCGTTGCCGAACCCGGTGTCGCAGTCGGCGATGACCGGGATGCTGACTGCTTCGACGATGTTCTTCGTGACCTCCAGCTGCTCCGTCATCGTGAGGAAGCTGCCGTCGGGAATGCACTTGAGCGACGCCGAGATGCCGAAGCCGGAGGCCCAGATCGCGTCGAACCCGGCCTCCTCGATCAGCTTGGCGCTGAGCGCGTCGTGGGCGCCGACCGTCTTGATGATCCCCGGCCGGCGCAACAACTCGCGAAGCTTGGCGGCGTGTGTCATGGGGCTGTATAGTGGGTGAGGCCTTACGGAAAAGTCAATGGGCAAGCGTTCGGACTGGAGGATTGTTATGGCTGGAGCGGAGTGCTATAAAGCCTTACGATGGCTGCTAAAGTCGCATTGATCACAGGCGGCGCGAAGGGCATCGGGCGGGCGATCGGCCTGGACCTGGCCGCGGCGGGCTGGGACGTCGCCCTGTGCTACCGGAGATCCGAGCACGAAGCGGCGGAGACCGCCTCGCACATCACACAGGCCGGCCGGCGCGCAATCGCCGAACGCTGCGACGTCTCCGATCCGGCGGCAGCCGAAGCCTTCGCGCGCAAGGTCGAGAAGGAACTAGGCGCGGTGGACGCCCTCATCAACTGCGCCGGACCGTACCATCGGATCAATATCCTGGATGAGACGCCAGCCGGCTGGACCGAGATGTTCGCCCACAACCTGCACTCCGTCTTTTACATGAGCAAGGCGGTGGCGCCGGGCATGAAAGCGCGCAAAGCGGGACGGATCATCTGCTTCTCGATGGCGAACGCGGACCAGATGGTGGCGCAGACAGAGGTGACGGCCCATTACATTGCCAAGGCCGGCGTCCTGATCCTCACCCGCACGCTGGCCAAGGCGCTGGCACCCTACGGCATCACGGTCAACGCCATCTCGCCGGGCTTCGTCAATTCGGGTAGCGCGCCCGAATCGGAACTGGTCGGCATGATGAAGAAGATCCCGGCCGGCTACGTCGGCGAGCTCAAGGACCCGGTGGCAGCCGTCCGCTTTCTCCTCTCCGACGAGGCGCGGTACGTCACGGGCACGAACCTCCACCTCAGCGGCGGCTGGGGGATCTGACTGTCCTATTGCTCAGCTCTAGGCCGGACTAGACTCAAGTAGCCTTCTTTGGCGGACTCTAAGAGGCCAACGGTGATGGGCTGAAGTTTTCCAGCATAGTTCTGTTTAAGGTCCTCGCGGGCCTCGTCCAGTTGATTCACAACCCTCCCCACGATTTTGCTGCTCGGCCCCAGGTTCGTAAACTCGATTGCCCACGTTCCCAAGTAAGCCACCCCGTCGGGTTGCACCGAGAATCTCGCCAGCAAGTGTCCTTCCCATAAACCGACCCGTTCTTCGTACATCAGCTTTGTGATCTCGTACAGGCCTGCCGGCAGAGCGAGTACGAATGGGCCATCCTGGGTGAGCGGGCTGACCACATACTTTTTCCCTGTTTTTAGCTGTGACAGCACCCAGCCGAACTCTTTGTAGAATCTCGGGAATGCGGCCAACTGGTCTTCGCCATCCCGGATGACCACGATGCGGCCGAAGACTAGGCCATAGCCTGGCTTCTCGATCACGACCG
>DASQRT010000203.1:0-2466 GCA_035642795.1 Nitrospirales bacterium | reverse complement strand
ACTGATGGGAAGTCCAGGGTCTGGATGGGGTCCGCGTCGGCGGTGCTGACCTGGCAAGGCCGGACGATCCGCGGCCGCGTCATCTATGAATACCTCGCCATGCCGGAGTTCAACCGGCTCACCAGGACGTACTTCGGTCTCTGGGAGGAATTCCAAGGCTTGTATGTGCTGGTCGACGGGAAAGACGACTTGTACCTGCACAGCCAACTGAGCGAGCGATTGGCGCCGCTGGTCGGCAAGCTCGTCGGCTTTGCCGTCCTGGACGAAGGGACCGACTATCTCAAGGATCTCGACGTGACGGTGTTGAACCGGGATTTTGCGCTGGGCTTCTACCGATGGCCGACGGCCTGGCGCATCAGCTGGAAAGGCAACAAAGGCCCCGGCTCGATGACCCTCACCCTCTCAGAACGAAAAGGGATCGCCAATTGGGTGATCGGCGGCTTCTCCATGGGCATCGTGCGCGGCGAGCTGTCCTATGACGGCCGCACGTGGCCGCTGTACGGCCTGGCCGAATTGCTGATGTGATCCGAGGGAAAAAAAGGTTACTTTGCGCAGCGGAAGCCGACCGTGGGGGAGCGCTGGTCCTGGACCGCGCCGCTGACGATCATACGATTGTGGTGACTGTGTCGGATACTTGCGCCTCGAGATCCAGGCCGGGGCCGGTCCAAGGCTGGAGCCGGGGGCCCTCATACCGATAGCCCCCTTGCACCGGATCGGCGGCCAGCAGGAGCGGGGTGTCCAGGTCCAGCACTTCGAACTCGCCCAGCCCGAGTACCAGGCCGAACGAGCAGCCCATCGCGATGCGGGTCTCCACCATCCCGCCGATCATCAGACGCAGCCCGGCCGCGCGCGCGTAGGCCGCGATGTCCAGCGCGTCCAGTAAGCCGCTCTTCATAATCTTGATATTGATGTAATCAGCAGCCTGCATCCTCAGGACGTCCTTCGCATCCTGAAGGGTTCTCACGGATTCGTCGGCGGCGACGGGGATGCCGGTCAGGTGGCGCAGCGCGGCCATGCCCTCAAGGTCGTCCCTCACCACCGGCTGCTCCAACAGCACGATGCGTCCACCGACCCGTTTGACCCCGTTCACGAAGGCCAGACAGTCCTCGCGCGTGAAGCCCTGGTTGGCGTCCGCGATGAAGGCGATGTCGGGCAACGCGCGGTGAACCGCTTCCAGACGGCGGATGTCCTGCTCCACATCGGCGCCGACTTTCGTCTTGAACAGGCGGAAGCCTCGGCTGTACCAGTCGCGGGCGAGCGCGACCGTGCGATCGAGGTCGGCGATCGGGATGGTGATATCGGTTTCGCGCTCCCGCACGTCGGCGCCACCCCAGAAGTCCCACAAAGGGACGCCGTTGTGCCGACAGCGGGCGTCGAGCAGGGCGGTCTCCAGCCCGCAGCGCGACGCCGGATGTGAGGCGGCCATATCTTGAAACAGGCGGGCGATCTTGCTGTACTTGCTGTACTGGGAGGCCGGTTGACCCATCGCCACCTTCGCAAGCTGCATGGCGACCTGCCGACAGGTAGCGCGATCCTCTCCGCCCACCTCAGCAAATGGCGCGATCTCACCGTAGCCGCGTGCCCTGCTCTTGAGAGTGACGCGGACGAAGAGATTCTGCGCCGTTACCAGCCGCCCCGTCGCCACCGCGAACGGGTCGGTGATGGGCACGTCAACCGGCCAGATCTCGATTTTCGTGATAATGTCTTGGTCCGGCATAGCGTTGTTGGGCCTGACTCTACAATGCCGGGATACAGCCTGTCACGCAGGATCACATCTAGTGATCGCGCCCTGCCGCTGGCTCGCGGGTCCTGTCGCCGCATTACCCTGACGTGCTCAGACCCTTTCGCCGTCGCAGCCCCGCGGACTCAGCTGTAGGCTCTTCCGCTCCGCCAGGGTCCCATGCGGCGCCACCCGCTTGATCCAATGTCGGCGGAGGCGGAGGGGTGACGCCGGAAGGGGGCCCACCGCCGTAGCGAGCGCGAGTCATCGGGGCTTCGACGCGCCGCGACATGGCGGGGGATGCAGGCGGCAGGACCCCGGAGCCGCAGGCGGAAGGACCCGTGAACCATCATCATGTGTAACGTCTGCGCCTTGCGATAGACTAGAGAGCAAAGGAGCGTTAAACATGAACAAGCGAAGCGTACTCGGATTGTTGATCATGAGTCTGTTTGTGACGGGCGCGGCACTGGCGGCGACGGAAGCGAAACAAGGTGCCGACGGCCGCCGGCTTGAGAAGGCCACTTTCGCGGGCGGGTGCTTCTGGTGCATGGAAGAGGCGCTGGACAAGGTGGACGGCGTGGTCTCGACTACGTCCGGCTACACCGGCGGCAAGAAGAAGAAACCGACCTACGAGGACGTGTCGGCCGGGGAGACCGGCCACGCGGAGTCAGTCGAGGTCCTTTACGATCCCGCCAAGGTCAGCTACGCCAAGCTCTTGGAAGTCTACTGGCACAACATCGACCCCA
>DASQRT010000202.1:0-4440 GCA_035642795.1 Nitrospirales bacterium | reverse complement strand
CAACGCCGAAAAGTTCGTTGGCAGGTGTTGTCGAAACCCGTAATCCTCATGCAACCGAATCGCCTGACCTGTGATGTGATCAAAGGCGTGCTCGTGCTTTGTGCCCTGAGTTCCATCCTCGCGACTGTCCCCACTCACGCCGTCCGGATCACGAACGAGCCGAACGGGTTCAATGAGTACACCTGGGATTCGCCCCTGGCCAGCTTTCCCGCCTTGCAGCAGGCACGGGAACTGGGAAAGGCTGAAGGTGGAGAGCGGATCAACGTCTATGAGAAGCCCGGCGAGGTCGTCACGCTGAACGGCGTGTCCTTGACGAGAATCCGCTATCGTTTCGTGGATGGCAAATTGGAAAGCATCGGACTCTCTTACGAAGGGAGGGAGAACCGGGACAAGTTGCTGCAATGGGTCGAGGAGCATTACGGGAAAGCATCGCCGGCCGAACGCCGGATGCTCGGTCAGGTGGAATGGCTCGGTGAGAAGACCGAGGTCACTCTGAGCTACAACCACAGCAAGAAAGAAGGGACGCTGCTGTTCATCTCTCCGGCTATCCGGTACCGCCTGTTCGATTCCAATCTCGGGGGCGGTGGGATGCCATGAGGCTTGTGGCCGCCAACGGGAAGCATGCCGGATTGATTGGAGGATGACGGCGCTTCCGTTGCGGGCGCGGTGGCCCTATAATTCCCTGTGTGACCCGTCGCGATAGAGCCCTCCGCTGCTTCCGTTCCTCGATTCTGGGGATCATCCAGAGCGGCGCGCCTGCTGCGCTGTCCCCCCTGGCCTCGCTCATCGCGGACGAGGTGGAGGCGGCTCCCGAGGCGTCTGACCTCTGGCAGCGCGTGCGTCCCCGTTGCGAGCACGAGCTCAGGAAGATCCGGAGCGGCTCCGGCACTCTCGCACACCTCGTGGAATGGGAACTGATCAAGCTCCAGGCCCGTATCAAGCCAGAACCGCCGACCGGTTGGCCGCCGTTGTTCCGCGACAAGCACGTCCACATCGGCAGCCTGATCCATCTGTGGCGCGACGTGGCGCGCGCCGCCGAGGACCGCCTGGCGGAGCAGGGCAGCGTGACCTTCTTCGACGTGGGACCCTGGGGCGGCTTCAATTTCGTCGTCCGCCCTGACGGCTACACCCGGATGCCTTTCGCCCGGCTGACGCTGGGCATCGGCAGCCTGGCCTCCACGCCGCTCGAGGAAAAGGGCGGGCCCTTCTTCGACGCGTTCATGCCGCTGTACAAGGCTCGCCTCGTCGCCGAGGGGCTCGTCATCCCGGAGGAATGGCAGTACCGCAATCCCAAATGGGACACAGCCGGCCGGCTGCTGGAGATCTCCCACACCTACTATTTCCCCCACCATACCTACGATAACCGGACGTTCGTGAAGGTCCGGCTCTCGCGGGAGTTCGAGACCTACGAGGAGATCATGGTCTGGGATTTTCTGGATCTGCTGGCGCGGCTCTATCAGACGACCGACTGGGCGGCCTACAAGCAGGACACGAAAGACGTGGACATCCGCTTCGATCTCCAGGACTTCGTGTCGCTGAACCACATCGTGGAAGGAGTGTACCAGCGGACGGAGAAAGAGGAACGATTGCTCCAGGAGATAAAGGAAGCCTTCCGCGGGACGATTCGGGAACGCCCCGTCCTCTACGAGTACCTGGACCGGGTGGTCAAGTCCAAGTGGATCGAGAATCTGTACTGGGCCATCGCCGGTGTGGTCCTGGGCATCCGGAAATTCGAGCGGCCGGTCAACTACGGACATGAGATCCTCACCTCGCCCTTGCCGCCCCAGTTGTTGATCCCCGTGAAGCGGCATGTGCAGGCCTACCACGAACGCATCGGGACCTTGCGCCCGGAAAACTCCTAGGCGAGAATCAGGGCCAAGGAAGACGTCACCAATGGAAGCTTCCAACTACCTCAAGGCGGTTCGAGACCAGTACGAAACCTATCCCTATCCGCCGCGCAACCCCTCAGACGAGAAGGTCCGGCTGGAGAACAGCTGGCACGACTTTCTGGAGCTCATCAACTTCTACTGCTTCCAAGGAAGAAACAATTTTTCTCATGAATTTCGCGTACTTGTAGCCGGGGGAGGGACCGGCGACCAGACCATCTTCCTGGCCGAGCAGTTGCGCTACAACAGGCACGCCGACGTCGTGCATCTCGACATCAGCGAGAAGTGCAACGAGATCGCCAAGCGCCGGGCGGAAGTCCGTAAGCTCGCCAACATCATCTGGGTGCACGGCTCCGTCCTAGACCTGCCGTCCTTGAAGCTCGGGCTCTTCGACTACATCAACTGCGTCGGGGTCCTGCACCACATGGAGGATCCCAAGGCCGGCCTTCAGGCGCTCCGTTCCGTGCTCAAGGACGACGGCGCCATGTCCCTCATGCTGTACGGCAAGTACGGGCGCACGGGCGTGTACCAGTTGCAGGAGTTGCTGCGCCGCATCAACCTCGATAAAACCGATCTGCAGGCCAAGCTCGTGAACACCAAAATCATGCTGGACAGCTTGCCGAAGACGAACTGGTTCAAGCACAGCGCGGACATCATCGGGGACCATAAGGAATTCGGCGATGCTGGCATCGTGGACCTGCTATTGCATGCTCAGGACCGGCCCTTCACCGTGGACGAACTGTACGACCTGGTCGAGGGCTGCGGCCTGCACGTCATCGAGCTGATCGAGCGTGGTCGCTCCAAGTACAAAGTCGAGTCGTACATCCGCGACAAGAAAATCCTGGACAGCGTCGGCTCGCTGCCCCAGAGGCAACAGCAGGCCATCGCCGAACTGATCGCCGGTGACATGATCGTCCACAATTTCTACGTAGCCAGGCAGGCCGACACGGTCGCCTCGCTGGACGAGTTGAGGAACGTGCCGTTCTATTTTCTGGACCCCCCTCGGAACGTGCTGGAGTTGATCGAGCGAAGCTCCGGACGCAGCGTCAAGGTGGAAAGCACGTTGTACGCCGCGCCCGTCGAGTTCGTGCCGGGTCCCTACACCCGAGACATCTTCAAGTACCTCGACGGGGAGCACAGCCTGAAAGAGATCTTCGAGCAGATCAGGAGGGACCACGGGAAGAGCGAACAGCAACTGTCCAATGACGAACTGCTCAACGAGTTCCGGCCGATCTACCAGCAGTTCAATGACCTGGGCTGGATGCTGCTGCGGCACCGGGCGGTTGGGAAGTTCCGCTCCCTCGCGGAGATGCAGATGCCGGCGTGATTGCGCTTACAGTCTGGTCGCTTCCAACGTGCCGATCTCGGGCGTGACCGTGTGACGCTTAAAGCACCCGAACCCCAGCGCCGCAAGCCAGCCTTCCGTCTCCCGCCAGCTATAGCACCGCCCGGTAGCGGTGAACTTGTACATCATCACCGAGAAGACGGAAGCCTTGGCCGGTCTGGTCAGGCTGTTGTCCAAAAAGAACTCCACGATGAAGACCTTCCCGCCGGGGCGGAGCGCGTTTCGCATCCGCTTCAGCAGGGTGCGGTTCTCCTTCTCATTGCAGGCATGGATGACATTCGAGACGAGCACGGCGTCGTAGCCGGAACCCAGGTCGGCCGTGAAAAGGGAGCCTTGTTGAGCTCTGAGCCGGTGCGCCAGGCGATGCTGTCGGATTAACTGCCGCGTCACTGTGACGGTCTGGTCCAGCACGACGCCGTGCACGCGAGGGTAGCGTTTCGCCAAGGCGATCGCGTAGGAGCCCGGCCCGCCGCCCAGATCGAGAAAGCGCTGGGCCTTGGGCGGGAGGCGGAGCGTGGACACGGTGGGCTCGGCGAGCATGAAGCTCCGCTCGTGCATGGCGAGCGAGAACCGCCGGCGAAACTCCGGGGTCTCGGTGATGGGGTCCCAGCCCGGCCGGCCGTGCCGCAACGCCTTGGGGATGTCCGTCCAGTCCTGCCAGTGGTGCCCGAGGAGCCAGAGAAGGTTGGAGATTGCCTCAGGGCTGCGGAGGTCCAGATGGCGGAGGGCCAACGGCGTGTTGGAATACCGCTCCTTTCTGAGCGTCAGCAGTCCCTCGCCGACGAGGGCGTTGAGGAGCAGGAACATGCCCTCCGGGTCAGCCTTGCAGCGCTTGGCAACCTCGCCGGCGGTGCGCCCGGCCGAGCCGATCGCCGTGAAGACGTCCAGGTCGTTGGCTGCCAGCAGAGTCTGGGACTCGCTGAAAGCGTTGGCCAGCCGCATCAACTCGGCATAGGTGATTGCCATAGTGCGCCACCATACCGAGGCGTGATGAGGAGATCAAGCTTCGGTCTTTCAATTCACGAGGCGGCTCTGTTAGAGTGCGACCCATGAACCGCACTCCCCTGTTCGAGCAGCACCGCCGGGCAGGCGGCAAGCTGGTGGACTTTACCGGCTGGGAGATGCCGATCCAATACGGCGGCGTGATCGAGGAGTACCAGGCCGTCCGGACAGCCGCCGGACTCTTCGACGTGAGCCACATGGGCCGGA
>DASQRT010000201.1:0-3795 GCA_035642795.1 Nitrospirales bacterium | reverse complement strand
CGCGCGTACACACCGGATAAGTGAGTTCTCCATATCAGGCGGTGGTCGAAAGGCCACCGCCTGGTTGTTTTCAGGCCCCGCTCTTCTTCAAGCCTCTTCGCATTCTTGCTCCTGAGCGTCGTCGTCCGGGGGCTCCGACCGTCTCCTCTTCGCGGCCCCTTCGACCACCAGGGTGATTTCGCCTTTCTGGGGACGGCTTCGGACCAGCGCGATCAGCTCCTCCAGGGTCCCGCGGTGAAATTCTTCGTAGTGCTTGGTCAGTTCACGCGCCAGCACCACCCGCCGATTGCCCAGGCCTGCGAGGAGAGAGGCCAGCAGCTTGTCGATGCGATGTTGGTTCTCGAACAAGATCACGGTGGCGGGGTCTTCGCGGAAGCGCACAATCCGTTTCGACCGGGGACCTTCTTTGCGTGGCAGGAAGCCTTCAAACCGAAACGAATCGGTGGGGAGGCCGGACCCCGCAAGGGCGGCCAAGACAGCTGAGGGGCCTGGAACCGGCACTACCCTGATGCCGGCCTCGATCGCGCGGGTGATCAAGAAGAATCCGGGATCGGATACGACCGGCGTGCCCGCGTCGGAGACGAGGGCGACATCGGCGCCCGATTGCAGGCGCTCGAGCAGCACAGCGGTCTTCTCCTCCTTGTTGAACTCGTGATAGCTGGTCAAGGGCGTGTGGATGCCGAAATGCGTGCAGAGTTGCTTGGTGTGACGGGTATCCTCAGCGGCGATGACACCGACTTCCTTGAGCATGCGCACCGCGCGGAACGTCATGTCCTCCAGGTTCCCGATCGGGGTGCTGACGATATAGAGGATGCCCTGCATGGTCGAGGACCCATCCTAGCCTAATTGCCGCGGCGCAGCCAAGGAGGTGTTGTGCTAAGATGCCGACCTGGTCACGCGGGAGTCTCGGGCATGGTCCTGAAGGATCGAGTCGCGCTGGTCACCGGAGGCGGGACGGGGATCGGCTTGGCGATCGCCGTGGCCTTCCTACGCGAAGGTGCCCGGGTGGCGATCGGTTCGCGGAATTCCACTCATTTGAAGGAGGGAAGTGAGGCCGCCCGTGCGGCCGGTCATGAAGCCCTGACCTTTCAGTTAGACGTCACCGATCCAGCCTCGGTGCGCAGCGCGGTTGACGCAGTCGTGAGCCGTTACGGTCGGATCGATATCTTGGTGAACAATGCCGGTGCCTCTGGCCGGACCCCCATGACCGATCCTGACGACACTCGTTGGCACGCGATCATTCAAACGAACTTGACGGGCGCCTATCTGTGTTCCAAGCAGGCCTTGCGCGTCATGAAGGACGGAGAGCACGGACGGATCATCAATCTCTCGTCCGTCCTCGGGCGATTTGGCGTGCCCGGCTACGCCGCGTACTGCACCGCCAAGCACGGGATCATTGGCTTGACGAAGGCCCTCGCGCTCGAAGTGGCGTCACGCGGGATCACCGTCAATGCGATCTGTCCGACCTGGGTGGACACGGACATGGCCCGGCAGGGGATCACCGAGACCGCGGCTGTGCTCGGCATGAGCGCCGTGGAGTTTCGGCGCCAAGCGGTCAAGGCGATTCCGATTCAGCGCATGGTCGAGGCCTCGGAAGTCGGTGGCCTGGCCGTGTACCTCGCTTCTCCGAGAGCTGCCGGCATTACTGGTCAGGCGTTGAACATCTGCGGAGGTGCGACGGCCGGCGCAGGTAGCTGAGCGTATCAGCCGTCGCGGCGGCTTGGGGTTTGCTTGACTCCCCTCTCCTGCGGTCTCTATAATGCCAAGGCTGAAGAAAATTCCCTCGAAATTCAGCGGACTTGTGGGGCCATGAACGTTCTTTTCTTCGAGGTCACGCTGCTCTTCTATTTTCTGGGCACCACTCTGTTTTTGGTCCAATTGGCCGGAAGGTGGGAGGGCATCTGGATGCCCTCGTTCGGCGTGGCTGGGATCGGCTTCTTCTTTCATACACTGGCCCTGGTGTCCCGGATGATCGAAGGGGGGCATATCCCCTTGACCTCGATGCACGAGGCGCTGTCGTTCTTCTCATGGGCCTTGGTCTTATTCTTCCTCGTCGTCGAGCTCCGATATCGTGTGCACATTCTTGGCTCCTTCATCCTGCCCATGGCCTTCATCTCCCTGATTTCAGCCGCAGCATTACCCAAAGAGATCCGGGCGCTGGAGCCGATCTTCCGCAATGTGTGGATGCACGTGACGTTTTCCCTGTTGGGTACCGTCGCCTTTGCGGTCGCGTTCGTCGCGGGACTGATGTATCTCATCCAAGAGCACATGCTCAAGTCCAAGCACCTGGACGGTCTGTACCGCAAGCTGCCGGCGCTGGATTTCCTCGACGAGCTGAACGGCAAAGCGATCTCCTTCGGGTTTCCGCTGCTGACGTTGGGGATCATCACCGGCGCGTTGTTCGCAGAGTTCGCGCGCGGCTCCTTCCTGAACTGGAACGCCGAGCAGATCGGGGCGCTGGGCACGTGGCTCTTCTATCTAATTGTCTTGCTCGGCCGCGTCACGGTTGGTTGGCGCGCCAAGAAAGCAGCCTATTTGACGGTCGTCGGATTCGCCGGCGTGGTCTTCACGCTGGTGGGCGTGATTCTGAAAGGGCAGCATCCCTTTGTGTAGCCGATGAATATTATCGCGGTCGGACTGAGCCATCGGACGGCGCCGGTCGAACTCCGGGAGCGGTTTGCCGTGTCCGAAAGTTGTCTGCCGGAAGCGCTCGCGCGGCTGAAGCGGTGGCCTGGGATCGACGAAAGCGTCATCCTTTCGACGTGCAATCGGGTCGAATTGTACGCCGTCGTCAAGGAGACCACACACGGTGTCGAGTCACTGAGAGACTACCTGTTGACGCTCGCCTCCGACATCAGCCTTGAACGGCTGGAGCCGCACCTCTATTACTTGGACGGCGCCGAGGCCATCCGCCACCTCTTCCGCGTCGCGGCCAGCCTGGATGCCATGGTGGTGGGAGAGCCCCAGATTCTCGGGCAAGTCAAAGAAGCGTACGACGCCGCCTTGACCCACAAGGCGACGGGTGTGGTGCTCAACAAAGTGATGAAAAAAGCCATCTCCGTCGGGAAACGGGTGCGCACCGAAACGAGCATTGCCGAGAATGCCGTGTCGGTCAGTTACGCCGCCGTCGAGATGGCCAAAAAGATCTTCCAGAACCTGTCGGAGAAAACGGTCCTGCTCATCGGGATCGGCGAGATGGGCAAACTGGCGGCTCGCCATTTCATCGGCGCGGGGGTGCGCCGCGTGATGATCGCGAACCGGAACTACGAACGCGCGATCGACGTGGCCAAGCGGTTCAGCGCCCTGCCTGTGCCCTTCAACCAGGTCCATCATGAAATGGCAGGCGCGGACATCGTGCTCTGCGCCACGGCGGCGGACACGTACGTGATCGGGCCCGATGATGTCCACCAGGCGCTGCGGTCACGCAAGAACCGCCCCATGTTCCTGATCGACATCTCGGATCCCCGCAACATCGACCCCGCCGTCGGTTCGCTGGACAACGCCTATCTCTACAACATCGACGACCTGCAGAGTCAGGTCGTGACGAACCTGGAACAGCGCCGACTAGAGGCGCTCAAAGCCGAAGACATCGTCCGGGTGGAAGTGCCGCCGGTGGTGGTCTGGCTGAAGTCGCTGGAGGTCGTACCGACCATTGTGGCGCTGCGTCGCAGGGCCGACAGCATCCTCCGGGAGGAAGTCGAACGGATCCTGGCCAAGCTGGGGCCGTTGTCCCCTCGGCAGCGCGAACTGGTCGAAGAACTTGCGACCGCGATTACGAACAAGCTCCTGCACAGC
>DASQRT010000200.1:0-4556 GCA_035642795.1 Nitrospirales bacterium | reverse complement strand
TTCCCCACTACTTCGGAGACCGCCCCGCCGATGCCCGCATCCACCTCATCGAAGACCAGGACCGGCACGCGGTCCTGCTCGGCCAGGACCGTCTTCATGGCCAGCATCACGCGCGACAACTCCCCGCCCGACGCGATCCGGGCCAGTGGCTGCGGGCTTTCGCCCAGGTTGGAGGAGAACAGGAACTCCACGCGGTCGGTGCCAGTGGACGTCAGCTTCGACCCATCGGAATCGGGCTCCTGCTCGACCGCGATGCGGACCCGGGCATGGTCCATCCGCAAATCCTTCAGCTCGCGCTCCAACCGCTTCTCCAACTCGCCCGCCGCCTTCGTTCGCTTGCGCGACAGACCCTGAGCCTGCTTCGCGACTTTCTCATGAGCGTCAGCGACTTGAGAGGAAAGCTCCTTCAGGTTCGCCTCGCCGGTCTCCAACTCGCGGAGGTCCCGCTGCGCCTGCTCGCCGCGCCGGACGACCTCATCAAGCGAACCCCCGTATTTCTTGACGAGCCGCCGGATAAGGTCCAGCCGCTCCTCCACCTTCTCCAGCTTGTCGGGATCAAACTCCAAGCGGTCCCGATAGGCCCGCAGCCGCTGGGCAAGATCCGTCAACCCCACCAACGCCTCCGCGAACCGGTCACGGTCTTCCACCAGTTCAGCATCGATGGCAGCCAATTCCTTCAGGGGGCCGGTCAGTGAACCCAAGCCTTGCAGAATTGAGGGTTCCTCTTCGTAGAGCGGCCCATACGTGGCCTGCACCAGCTCAGCCAGACGCCTCCCCTGAGACAGCAGCACGCGCGCTCGCTCCAGCTCCCGGTCCTCGCCGGGCCGGAGGTTCGCGCCGGCGATCTCCTCGACCTGATAACGCAGCAGATCCTCCCGCGCCTGCCGCTCCGCCAGCACGCCTCGGCGCTCGATCAGGCGCGATTCAAGCTCGCGCCAGTGCTCGAACGCCGCTTCGTAAGCCGCGCGCGCTTCGACAAGCCCGCCGAACTCGTCGAGCAGGTCCAGTTGCACCGCCGGTTTGAAAAGGGATTGGTGGTCGTGCTGACCGTGAATGTCCACCAGGAGGCCGCGCAGGGCCTGGAGGACGCCGAGCGGGGCCGGCCGGCCGTTGACATGAACGCGATGACGCCCGGCGCGCGAGAGGATACGCCGGAGGATCAGCTCGGTCTCGCCGGCGCCCAGGAGGTCCTGCTCCTGGAGCAACTGTGCGATCGGGCTCCCCTCCGTCAGGGTGAAGACCCCTGAGACTTCGGCTTCCTCGGCGCCCGACCGGATCAGATCGGTCGAGGCGCGGCCTCCTACCAACAGATCCACCGCACCCACAAGGATGGATTTCCCGACGCCAGTCTCGCCGGTGAAAACCGTGAACCCGTCCGCAAACTCCAGCTCGATCGCGTCGATGATGGCGAAATTGCGGATGCGGAGTTCTGTCAGCACACAGGTTAGACAGTGGTTGAGAGGAGTTTGTCTATTGCCTCCTTCAGGACCCGTTTCGGCACAGCCCCGACGACCTTTTCGACCGGCTGGCCGCCCTTGAAGAAGAGCAGGGTGGGAATGCTCATGATGCCGTACTTGCCGGCGATGTCCGGATTCTCGTCCGTATTGAGCTTCAAGACTTTTAGTTTGCCGTCGTACTCGTTCGCCAGCTCCTCGACGATGGGCGCCACCATCTGGCACGGCCCGCACCAGACAGCCCAGAAGTCCACCAGCACCAGGGCATTGGCTTTGCCTACCTCCGTGTCCCACGTCGTTGAGCTCACTGGTAACGCTTTCCCCACTTTTTATCCTCCAAAATCAAAAATGTTCATTGCATTGCTACGCAATGCGTAGCCTACCGTACCGGCGACGAAGCTGTCAACGAACGCTTCGACTACATCCGCTCCGGTCCCGGCGGGGGGCGGCGCTTGCCCTGCGAGAGGGCCTGGAGGTAGTCGATGAGATCGTCGAGGTCGGCGGGGCTAAGGCCGATCCAGCGAGGCATCTCTTCGTGGAGCGTGTGGCCCGCCGGGTCAATGCCGGCGACGATGGCCGCCTTGATCGTCTCCCGGTTGAAGGGCGGATGGCGGCGGTCCATGAACTCGTGCTCGTGCCCGTTGGGGTCTGTGAGAGCCGCGTAGGTGATGTCGGGCGCCGGGACGCCGTGCATCATGCCGCCGCGCCCATCGGGCCCGTGACACATGGCGCACCCCACCCCTTCCATCCCATGGCTGTTCTCCACGACCCGTCCTGTCGAGGTCATGCCGTGGAGGAAGATCCGCCGGCCGTTATCGGTGTGCGATACCGGTGTCGGGATACCAGCGCCGACCAAGGCGACCTCCACCAGGACAACCGACGCCATCGCCCACGCCATGCGCCCACGCATACGCGATTATGCGGACCGCGCTAAATGGCTTGTCAAGAGCAGCTGCGGGAAGAACACCGTCCCTCAGAACGGTCTGGCGGATGACGGAGGCGGGGCTAACCCACGGAGCTTTTGGATGTCCAATCCGAGGCGCTGGAAGAGACCTTCATAGACGGCGCTCAAGGGCGACTCCGTGTAGCCCACTCCTCCTAGCGTGAAGACAAAGGCATACTCTGTCTGAGTGGGCTGTTGCAGAAACAAAAATCCGACCCCCCAGCACCGGCTGGGGTTGACGTAGTACAACCCATAGTCCACCTCCGGAAAGGTCCGGGCATTCTGATCGAGGAAGCCCCGCACGACAGCGTAGAAGTTGTATGGCAGCGCGACCCCGACTTCCGCGTTGTAGAAATGCGTCGTCTGATCCTGAACGAGCACGTCATTCAAGGTCATGGGGTTGAATAAGTCTCCCCTCACCGCAACCGGCCCCGGTCGCGTGAATCGCTGTCCAATGGTGAGAAACAACTCATTCGTCAGAGTAACCCGCAGGTCGGTATTGACGGCCGAGACCTTTCCGAGCGCGTGATTGTAAAACGTGTCCACGTCCAGTTCGACCGGCAGCGGATACATGATCCGCGCGATACCCTCGGTCCTGAGGTCCGACCACGGCTTCCCCGTGGGAGACGAGGTCAGGTGCTCGCTCTGGGTCAAGCGGAGGTATCCGAACTCCAGGTAGCGCCGCGTCTCGCCGGCTGCGGCCATGGTTGAAAAGCGGTTGGTCAGTGAGTACGTCAGGAGGTTCTTCTTGGCGAAACTGTCCACGTCGTTGAAGACCGGGATTCCGGACTGCCGCGGCTGTGGGAGGTATTCGTAGGTGAGGGCCGGTTCGATCTTGTGGGTGAGGGCATTGCCTCCCGGCTGCTCGAACCGCCGGCTGAGGCGCGTGTCGGCCGTCAGGCTGAGATACAGCGCCTCTTTCGTGACAGGATCGCTGGTCTGGAAGCCTCGGCTATAGAAGGTCTCCCGGAAACCTGCCAGCGGCGTCACTGTACCGTACCGCGCGACCGGAATCGGCGCCCACATGCGCGGAAAGAGATCCGCTCGTTGCGCGTCCAGGCCCTGCTGACGATAGAAACTGTCGAAGGTCGTGTCCAGACCGGCATACAACGGAATCCCGCCGAGACGCACCGGGGACAGGCTGTACCCAACTTCCGGGAAGGTCTGGAGCACTGTCTTGTCCGACAGCGTGGTCAAGTTCTGGGAGTAGCGCGTCAGCCCGTACAACACCTGGTTGTCCCAGCGTTTGCTCAGAAAGGCCTGGGACTCCTGGTACGCCACAACCCGCTGCAGCACGTTTTCGCTCAAGACCTGGAGGTTTGTTCTCTCGTTCACGTAGTTGATAGCGATCCGCCCCTGTAGATCTTCCGAGAACTTCGTGACGTGCCTGGTGATAAGATCCCACCGGGAGGTGCTCTGCTGAGTGTCCCGGAAGTACCGGCCCCACATGTAGGTGTCAGAGTCGCGTGAGGGTCTGTACCGGTATTCGAGGTCCGCGCCCGTGCCCAATTTCCCCCGGTAATCGAGCGCCGCCGTCGCGTCCTGGCTGGGACTGATGTCCCAGAAAAACGCCTCCCGGATCTTGAATCCTTGCACACTGCTGGAACCCGTTATTGGCATGAGGAAACCGGTCGCCCGCTCCCGCTTGGTGGGGAAGAGGACGGCAGGCAGGTACATGACCGGCACGTCCAGGATGCAAAACTGAACACTCCGCGCGTATAGGAACCCTTCCAGTTCCAGCTCGGCCTTGTCCGCTTTGAACTGCCAGGGCGTCCTTTCCCCCTCCAGCACGCTGCAGGTCGTAAACGAAGCGTCTTCCATCCGGTATTGCTCCTCGGACAGGCGCTCCATGACCTGCGCGTCCACCGTGAAGTTGCCTTCCAGAACGAAGAGCCGTCCGTGGAAGATTACGCCCTTCGTGGTATTGAAATTGAAATCGAGGCGCTCGCCGTGGATGTCGCTGAAGCCGTCGTTCAGGTGCACCCGTCCCACCGCCATCACCTGCCCGGTGGCCACATTCAGCGTCGCCTCGTCGGCGTCTAGGTGATAGGGGCCTTGCACGACGACCACGGAGCCCTTGCCCTCGTAAGTTTGCGTCGTCTTGCTGTAGACAAGCGTGTCGGCCTGGATGTGGATGGGGCGGGCCGACGACTGACCCT
>DASQRT010000199.1:0-3150 GCA_035642795.1 Nitrospirales bacterium | reverse complement strand
GGGGGTCTATACGCCTTTCGGCATCGTCGTGGATTGGCCGGACAACTGGCAGGGGCGCTTCGCTACCACCGACGCACGCCTCCGGGTCACCGTCTATAATCCCACCGTGGCATACCAGGTGACACCCGAGTTCTCGGCTGCGGCCGGAATCCGGATCGCGGACGCCGGGGCCGAGTTCGAACAAAAGTTCAACATCGGGCTGGGGGAATCCAAGGTGCGCGTGCATGACCTCACCGCGCATCCAGTGGGGTGGAACGTCGGACTCCTCTATCACCTGAAGGAGATTGCCACTTCGGTGGGTCTCCAATTCAAGAGCGAGCTTCAAGCCAAGTTCACCGGCGAGGCCGACTTCACAGGGCCTTCCGCGGTCTTCGGACCGAACGCCGGATTCCACACCAGTGTTAAGTTCCCGCCTCAGCTCATCCTCGGGGTGTCAACGAAAGCGATTCCGCGCTGGACGATCAACGCGGACATCGAATGGGAAGGCTGGAGAACAGTCGGGTCAATCCCGAAAAGTTTCGAGGGAGCCGCATCCGCTCTGAATCAACGTGGTCTCCGGGACTGGAAGAACTCCTACGTCTTCCGCCTCGGAGCGGAATATGCAGCCACTGACCACATTGCCTTGCGGGGCGGGTTTTTCTACGATCAAACTCCGATTCCGAAAGAGACATTTGATCCGACGATTCCGAACGCCGATCTGTATGCTCTGACGACCGGCGCGGGGTACAGGTGGGAGGCCACCAGCGTGGATATCGCCTATCTGATCGGGATCTATGAAAAACGGGCGATCAACGGCTCGACCACCAATCCCGACAATCTAGCTGGTACTACGACCTTCGGTTCCTACTCGACGATGGCGCAGGTGCTGGTGCTCAGCGTGACCTACCGGTTCTGACCAGTCCGCCATGAGCGGGTGACCTCTGACGGGATCTCTCTTGAAACTCTCCTCCTCCACCCTATAGTCTTACCTCATCGGGTAAAGGACGCGTCTCGGCGCGGCCGGGGCGGGAGGGTGTAATGCCTATTGATCCGGTCTGCGGGATGACCGTAGACGAGCAAACGGCGTCGGCCACGACGGTGCATAACGGCACCATGTACTATTTCTGCGCGCCGGGGTGCAAACGGACCTTCGAGAAGGACCCGGAGGCGGTCCTCAAACGCAGGCCCCAAGGCATGGGCCATGCGCCGGTGCAGCCAGTTCAGATGGTCACGATGACGCCGATGCGGCCCAAGCCGGTTGCGCCTGCCACTTCAACCAAGCCCGCGACTCTCACGGTCGCCATCGAAGGCATGTCGTGCGCCTCCTGCGTCGCGAAGATCGAGCACGGATTGAGCGCGGTCCCGGGGGTCTCCCGCGCCGCCGTCAATCTGGCCACCGAGCAGGCGACCGTCGAGTACCAGCCGGAGGTCACCGAACCCGCGGCGATCCAAGAGACCATTCGAAGCCTCGGTTACACGCCGGTCCTGCCGGCTGCATCCACAGCCCGGGCTGCGAAGTCACCCGAATCAAAGGAAGCCCGTAAGCAAGCCGCGTATCGCGCACTGAAGCGTCGGTTCTGGGTGGCCGCGGCGCTGAGCGTGCCGGTCATGATCTTGGGCATGTCGGAGCACCTCGGCCTGCCTGTCTCGCAAACAACTTCCTTCTGGCTGCAGTTGCTGTTGACGACGCCGGTGCAGTTCTGGGCCGGCTGGCAGTTCTATAAAGGGGCGTACGCGGTGGCCCGGCATGGGACCACCGACATGAACACCTTGATCGCGCTCGGTACGTCGGCGGCGTACGGCTACAGCGTGGCGGCCACCGTGGCGCCCGATGTCTTCATGGCCGGGGGCACGACGCCGCAAGTCTATTTCGACTCGTCCGCGGCGATCATCACGCTCATTCTTCTGGGCCGTGTCCTCGAGGCCAGGGCCAAGGGGCGGACGTCCGAGGCCTTGACCCGGCTCATCGGCCTCCAGGCCAAGCAGGCGCGCGTGGTCCGCGACGGCCGCGAGCTGGATATCCCGGTCGAAGGGGTCAAGGTTGGCGATATAGTGATCGTCCGCCCTGGCGAGAAGGTTCCGGTGGACGGCGTCATCCTCGAAGGCACGTCCTCGCTGGACGAATCCATGCTGACCGGCGAGTCCATGCCGGTGGACAAGGGTCCCGGCGATCAGGTCATCGGCGCTACGCTGAACAAGACCGGATATTTTCGCTTCAAGGCGACGCAGGTGGGCGCGGACACCGCGCTCGCCCAGATCGTGCGGCTGGTGGAGGAGGCGCAGGGTTCGAAGCCGCCCATCGCGCGGCTCGCGGACCAAGTGGCGGCGGTCTTCGTGCCGATCGTCATCGCCGTGGCCCTGCTGACATTCGGCCTCTGGCTGGCGTTCGGCCCGGCGCCAGCCTTCACCAAGGCGCTGTTGAACTTCGTCGCCGTGCTGATCATCGCCTGCCCGTGTGCGCTGGGGCTGGCCACCCCGACCTCCATTATGGTGGGGATCGGTCGCGGCGCGGAGCTCGGGATCCTGATCCGAAGCGGGGCGGCCTTGGAACAGGCGCGGGCGCTGACGACCGTCGTGCTGGACAAGACCGGCACGCTGACGAAGGGCGAGCTGGCGGTCAAGGAGATCATCGTGCGCCAGGAGGGATGGGCGCGTGACAAAGTATTACAGGTCGCCGCGTCGGCCGAGCAGGGCTCGGAGCATCCGATCGGAGAGGCCATCGTGAAGATGGCCCGCGAGTTGCGAATTGCGCTGGAGCCGCTCAAGGACTTCACGGCCGTCCCAGGGCACGGCATTCGGGCCACGGTGCAGGGCCAGCCGGTGCGCGTCGGCAACCTTCGATTAATGGAAGTAGAAGGCCTCAGGGTCGCCGGTCTGGAGGCGGAGACCACGCGGCTGGCCGAGGCCGGCCTGACGCCCATGTTCGTGGCCGTGGGCGGCACTGTGGTCGGGGTCATCGCGGTGGCCGACACCGTGAAAAAGCACGCCCGCGAGGCGGTGTCGGCGCTCAAGGCCATGGGCCTCGACGTGGTGATGTTGACCGGCGAGTCCATGCCGATGGACAAGGGCTCCGGCGATCCGGTCATCGGCGCAACGCTGAACAAGACCGGATATTTTCGCTTCAAGGCGACGCAGGTAGGCGCGGACACCGCGCTCGCCCAGATCGTGCGG
>DASQRT010000198.1:0-5215 GCA_035642795.1 Nitrospirales bacterium | reverse complement strand
CTCGGGGTTGCTGATGCTCCGGATGAAGATCGTGCTGCGCTTGCGGCAGGCGTCGCAGTGGTATTCATAGATCGGCATAACAGCACCTCTGCTTTGTGCCCAGCAATGTTGCTAAAAATCACAGGTGGACGTCAACCCTTCTCATACTATAATGGAAGGCAGGGACGCGGGACCGGCCATGCCGGTATTCGCACGCACGACCGGAGGAGACGAGCATGGACATTCGGACCGAGAGCCGCAACGTCACGATGGCCCACCAGTGGCAGGAAGAAATTGAAGCCCGCTTGCGTGACCTCCAGGACGGGCACAACGACATTCTCCACGCCAGGATGAATCTGGAGAGGAACCGGCACCATAACAAGGGGCCGAAGATCGCCATGGCGCGGCTGGTGTGCAACGTGCGGGGCGGGACCTTCACCGCCTCGAAAACGGAAGATACGTTCGAAGAGGCCATCCGGGCGACGTTCAATGCGATGGAGGAGGAGTTACGAACATTCCGGGAGAAGAGAAAGCAACGGGCGCGGGTCGAATCGGCCCGCCGTAAGCCGAGTAAGAGGGCGCGGATCGACTAATGGGCTTTCTGATTCGGGTGCTCGCGAATGCGCTGGCGATCCTCGCCGCTGCCTATATCCTGCCGGGGATCGAGGTGAGCGGCGGCATGGCCCTGCTGGCGGCGGGCCTCGTGCTGGCGATCATCAACGCCGTCGTCCGGCCGATCCTTCTGCTGCTGACGCTGCCAGTCACGCTGGTCACGCTTGGCCTCTTCCTCTTCGTCCTGAACGCCTTCTGCCTGTGGCTCACGTCCTGGCTGGTCAAGGGATTCGAGGTGTATGGATTCTGGCCGGCGGTGTTCGGGGCCATGCTCGTGAGCGTCGTGAGCTGGCTGGTGAACGCCTTCCTCAGCGACCGCGGTCAGGTCGTCGTCATCACCCGCCACAAGCGATTTCCAGACGGCGACGTCATCGACATCTCACCCAAAAGCTAGGTGCTTCAGCGGGTGGCGCCGAGCTGGGCGCCCAGTCGGCGGTTTCAGCCTGCAGCCGGGTCCGCGGGGCTGCGACGGCGAAAGGCGACCGCCCGGCTGGGATGCTCGGCGACAGGACCCGCGCCTAGCACCAGCGCCAATCCCACTTGCGCAAAATCTTCTTATTGGTCAGGACCGGTTGCGACGGGTCCTCGCTCACGGTTTGGGGTTTGAAGGTGAGGACGTATTCCACGCACACCTTGGGTATCTTCTCGGTTTGATACGTCCATTCAGAGCTGCCGTCAGGGTTGTTGGACGAGTGAAACGGTGAGCCGAGATACCCTGTCACGTCAAACTGGGTGCTGTGTCCGACGCCCTTTCTGAGGTAGAAACTGGGCGAGACGTACATGGCGACGGCGACGCCGAGCACCACGATCAGTAGGATTATCTTCATCATGTCTTACCTCGTCCTCTCACTTCTTGGGCGGAGCGGTGAAGCGCCAGTCTTTGAATTCTTCGATGATGGGGTCCAGGTTGAAGGCCACGCTGATGCGCGGTGCTGACCCGTTGTACACGCCGACGGCGTGCGAGAGCCAGCCGGGAAACAGCACGCACTGCCCGGCTGTGGGCGTGAACGCGATGCTCTTGCCGGCGTCGTGCAGCTCGGGCACAGCGTAGCGCAGATAGGGGGCCAGCATCGTAGCCAGGCATCCGCGCGGATCAAACAGCAGGAGGTCGCCGCCGCCCTTGCCGTCCGGGGCGATGTCCCCCACATCCACGTAATACACGCCCGACCAGAACGTGCCGGGGTGCGGGTGTACCGAATTGCTGCCGCCCTTGCGCTGTACGTTCGCCCAGGTTTCGACGACCTGCCAGCGCGGATGCTTGCCGGCAAGGTCTGGCGCGCGTTCGGAAAACTCCGTGGCCTGGGTGGCGACTTCGATGATCGGGGTCATGAGGTCTTTAAGAACGGGACTGGCCCACTCGAACATGGACATGTCGTGGGGGGACGACCAGCCGACGACCTCGTGGTCCGCCTCGGCGGGATGGGAGGCCTCGCGCTCGAGAATCGCCCGGCGCAACTCCTTGTTGAGGCGCTCGTGGTCCGGGATGGTGAAGACCAGCAGCGGGGTAGAGAAAATCGGCCGGATGCGGATTTCCATCTCCTTGGACATGACAATCCTTTCGTGCTGAGTCAACCGAGAATATCGTCAGGTCAGCATGGTGTCAAGGCGCCTTGAGAAGCCTGTCTTGCTCCGTTATAATGCGTCCCTTATGGCGATTCCCGCCAAAGACTTTGTGAGTCTGCTCCAGGACGTGGGATTCGACTTCTTCACCGGGGTTCCGGATTCGACGTTGGGCGGGATCATCGCCACCCTGATCGAGCGGCGAGTCTATGTCCCGGCGGTCCGCGAGGACGAGGCGGTGGGTCTGGCGGCCGGGGCCTATATGGGTGGCAAGATACCGGCGGTGCTGATGCAGAACTCCGGCTTGGGGACGTGCTTGAACGCGATGATCTCGCTGAACCTGATCTACTTGCAGCCGTGTCTGCTCCTGGTCTCCTGGCGCGGCCACGACGGGAAGGACGCCCCCGAGCATCTGGTGATGGGGCAGGTCATGACGAAGTTGCTCGAGCTGGTGCGCATCCCGCACCGCACCTTGCGCGCTGAATCCGTGCGCGAGGACGTGGGCTGGGCCGGGCAGGTCTTCATGTCGCAACGCATTCCGGTCGCCCTGCTGGTCACCAAGGGAGTCTTTTCATGAGGCCCGAAGAAGGGGTCCTCACCAGCCGCAGCCGCGCGATCGGAGCGGTGCTCGAGTTGCTCACCGACGAGCTTGTCGTCGTCTGCAACGGATTCCCCTCGCGGGAAGTCTACGCGCTCCGCGACCGGCCGGAGAATTTCTATATGATCGGGTCCATGGGCCTGGCGCCGGCGATCGGGCTGGGCGTCGCCCTGGCGCAACCGAGGCGCAAGGTGGTGGTCTTGGACGGCGACGGGAATGTGTTGATGGCGATGGGCACGCTGGCGACGGTGGGCGCGCTGAAGCCGAGGAATTTCGTGCACATCGTGTTCGACAACGAAGTATACGGCAGCACCGGCAATCAGCCGACGCTCTCGCAAACCGTGCGACTGGAGCAGGTGGCCAAAGCCGCCGGCTACAGGAACGTGGAGCGGGTGCGGGAGCTGGACGATGCGGTGTATGAGGCGAAGACGATGTTGAAGGAAGAAGGTCCGAGTTTTCTGCTCGTGAAGGTCTCGGAGCTGGCGGAGGACGTGGGTCGGGTGGGGATCGAGCCGGCGGCCATGACCGAGCGATTTCGGAAGGCCGCCATGGGAGGCCAAGCGTCATGATCTTATTGAACCCCGGTCCCGTCAATGTGTCCGAGCGCGTAAGGCAGGCGTTGCTGAAACCGGACATCTGCCATCGTGAGTCAGAATTCCACGACTTGATCGAGGGCATCCGGGACAAGCTCGTTCGGGCGTTCGCGCCCGGTGGGAATTTCGTGCCCATCCTCTTGACCGGGTCGGGCACGGCGGCTGTGGAGGCGGCTGTCACCTCCTGTCTGCCGCCGGGGCGCCGCATCCTGGTCATCAAGAACGGCGTGTACTCGCAGCGAATCTCCGCGATCGCCAACGCGCACAAGATGCAGAACATGGATATCTCGTTCGAGTGGGACCAGCGCATCGAAAACGAACCGATCGAGGTCGCGCTCCGGCAGAACAAGGCGATCCAGGTCGTGGCGGTCGTCCATCACGAGACGTCCACGGGCATGCTCAACCCCGTCAAGGAGGTTGGGGCGATCGCCAAGAAAGCCGGTCGCTTCCTGTTGGTGGACGGAGTCAGCAGCCTGGGCGGGGAAGAGATCGATTTCAATTCCTGCAACGTTGGAATGATCGCCGGCTCCTCGGGCAAGTGCATCCAGGGCTTTCCCGGGGTCGGTTTTGTCCTCATTCGGCGGGACCTCATGGAGCAGATGGTGACCTATGAGCAGCGGTCGGTGTACTTGCACCTGCCCACCTATTACAAGCAGCAGGAGGAAGGCTCCATTCCCTTCACCCCGGCGGTGCAACTCTACTATGCCTTCGACGAGGCGCTGAACGAGCTGCTGGAGGAGGGGGTGACGACCCGCATCGCGCGATATCGCAAGCTGGCGCGGATCATCCGAAACCGCATGCGGGCCATCCGCATCAAGTTCTACCTGCGTGAGCCTTTGTGGTCGAGCACCCTGACGGCCTGCACCCTGCCGGAGGGCGTCTTCTACGATCACCTGCACGACCTGCTGCGCGAGCGTGGCTACGTGATCTACGCCGGCCAGGCTCAGTTGGCGGAGAGCATGTTCCGCGTGGCCAACATGGGGGCATTGACCGAAGCCAACATCACCGGCTTTCTGGACGCCTTCGAAGAGGTCTTGCCGGAGGCGCAGAAGTGTGGCGAAGAGCGGGTGAATGAGATGGAGCGTCTGCAGCAGGAACGCAAGGAGAAGGAAGAACGGGAGAAGGCCGAAGCCGAGGCGGCGAAGAAGGCGGAAGAAGAGTCGGCCCGCCTAGCCAAGGAGAAAGCTCTGGCGGAAGCCGAGGCGAAGGTGGCCGGCCTCGAGTCCAAAGAGAAGGACTCTGGAGAAGAGGCAAAGACGAAAGCGTAAAGAATGTGATGATGGTAACTGTATGAAAGCCATCATTCTGGCGGCGGGGGTCGGCAAACGCATCGGGGCGGCAACCGGGAATCGCCCCAAGTGCCTGCTCGAGTTCGGCGGGCGATCCCTGCTGGTCCGGTATCTCGATGCGTTGCTCGCAGTCGGGGTGAAGAACGCAGTCCTCGTCGTGGGGCATCGGCAGGAACTAATCCGGGACGCGGTAGGGGAGAGTTATCGCGGCCTGGCGATTCGGTATGTGGTCAACGATCAGTACCACCGGGGCAGTCTCTATTCGCTGTGGCTTGCTCGCGGGAGCTTCGATGATGACCTGCTGATCATGGACGCCGATGTGCTGTGCCCGGCCTCATTCGTGAGGCGGCTGGTCACGTCCCCCCATCCGAACGTCCTGTTGATTGACGAGATGGCGCGTCAGAATTCAGAAGAGCGAATGGCGATCATCCGGGGCGGCCGGGTGGTGGCGCTGACGAAGAAGATGCCGAACGAGGCACCGGACCTCATCGGCGAGGGGGTGGGGTTCATCAAGATCACCCTGGAGGATTCCCGAGCCATGCTGGCGGCGATGGAGCCCTTTGTGCGAAAGGGCGAGCTGGACA
>DASQRT010000197.1:0-5956 GCA_035642795.1 Nitrospirales bacterium | reverse complement strand
GATCCTGAGCGTCAACTGATTCGGAGTGCTGGTGATCGTGAGTCCGGCCTCCGGAACGCCCACGAACTGAAAGGAGGGAGAGTCAGGGATGCGGTCCAGTTCTTTCCTGAGGTTGTCGTAGGGGCCGTTGCCGGAGACATCGATCCAACCTTTGTGCTCGTCGTGCAACACGACAAAATGTTCGGCCTGAAAAGCGTCGCCGTCGCGGCCCCGATTGTTGTCTAAGGCGAACGCGACGCGCCCTTCTTGATCAGCTCCGACAAAGGAGAAGTAGTCGGACACGTAGATGAGCGTGGATGTCGGGGGCTGCGCCGCGCTGTCGCCGCTGCAGCCAGCCGCGAGCAGAGCGACGAGGAACAACCCGAATGCAAGAGGCGTTTTCATGGTCCCTGCCTCCACTTTCTCTCCCCTTTAGTCTATCCTAGTGGCGGACATTACAGGCGGGAAATAGGAGGCGAGTGATGGCCGACATGCATCATGAGATCGAGATCGAGGCTCCGCCGGAGAAGGTCTACGAGGCGATCACCACGTCGGAGGGTCTCCGCAGTTGGTGGACCGCCGACAGTGTGGCCGAGCCGCGCGTCGGCAGCGTCGCGGAGTTCGGCTTCTTCAACCGCGAGACGGTCTTCCGCATGCAGATAGACAAGCTCAGGCCACGAAAGCGGGTCGTCTGGACCTGTGTGGGAGGCCCGGAGGAGTGGAAGGGGACGGTGCTGACCTGGGTCTTGTCACGTGAAGGCGGCGGGACGAAACTCCGGTTCAAGCATGGCAAGTGGCGCTCGACCAAGGGCGCGTTCGCGCACTGCAATTCGACCTGGGGCGCCCTTATGTGGCGCCTCAAGGCCTACGCCGAAGGCCAATCCCCCGGCCCGCACTTCACGTAAAAAGGGGACTGGCTCGATATACAAATCGTGCCTGTCCCCTTAGGTTTGGTCGAGGTTCTGGTATTGGCGGTACAGGAGGTAGGCGCCCCAGAGGAAGGTGAGCGCCATGACGACGATGCCGGTGTTGTAGGCCGCCTGGGCGAGCGTGTGGTCGTATTTCAACCAGCCGAGGTTGGTCAATAGATATTCCCAATCATGCCCTTCGACTTCCTCCCCGGTGACCCCGCCTAAGAGGATCAACTGGAAGTCTCGCGCGTCGTTGATGTAGGGCGCGAGGTCCATCAGGCTTTCGGCGAACCACCAGAACGCCACCGACGCGCCGAAGGCATCATTGTTGTAGAAGAGGAACGCCCCCACACAGATCAGCGGCATGAGGAGCTGCCCCAGGCTGCCGCCGAGCACCGTCATGAACCGGCCGAAAGGCGTGAAGACAAGATGCCCGGCTTCATGGAACGGCAGGTTGATGAGGTGCATGAAGTGCTCGCCCACGTAGTTCGTCTCCATGGGGGTCACGATGAACTTCACGCCCAAGAAGACCAGCAGGCCATACACGAGTACCCGCCCGGCGAAGAAGAACGGGTTGACCCGCTCCTCGGCGGGAAACAGGTAGGCGAGGAAGAGTGCGACGAGCATCAGGCGCCGCCTTTACTTAGCTTGCTTTTCCAGTTCTGGGTAGAGTTTCTTCATGCAGTCTGGACAGATGCCGTGGGTCACCGTCGCCTCCGAATGCGTGTGGATATAGTTCTCGATGTAGTCCCAGTAGCCCTCGTCATCGCGGATCTTCTTGCACGAGGCGCACATGGGTAACAAACCCCGTAAGGCCTTGATGTGCTCGAAGGCGTTTTGCAGCTCCTGGACGAGCGCCTCGCGTTTCGCTTCAAACCGATCGCGCTCAGCCACCACCGCGGCAAACATCATGGCCAGCAGGGCGGTGACGCCTATAAACGCTTGCAACAACAGTAGGGACTCGTTTGACGTTTCCTTGGCAAAGGGACCGAACCCACGCAGGGTGCCCCAGAGCGCGATCCCCGAGAGCAGGACGGTGGCCGTCGCCGTTTCACGTGGACCGAATCGAAACGCCGCCCACACGAGGATCGGCACGCAGAGATAGTCGAGCGGGTAATCGTTGTCTTTGAGAGGAATCCACCCGCCGAACACCGCCTGGCCGACGACAAAGAGACAGAGAACCAAGCAGGCAGCCTCACGAATATGTCCTTGCTGCCATTGCACGCGGCGATTCGTGAGCCACAGCACGAGCAACGGGGCCACTAGGAGCGCACCCACCGCGTCCCCAAGCCACCACGTCCACCAGATAGCTCCATAGTCGGCCCAGTCGGCGAAGCCGCCCAGCGACAGGCTGGTTACGCCGACCGTGGCGCTCACCATCGTGCTGATCGTTCCGGCGAGGACCGCGAATCTGAACACATCTTGCGGCCGCTCGAAGGCATGAGTGCCGCCGGCGAACCTATTCACCAGGTACGCCCCTGTGACGCCTTCAAGCGTGTTGCCCGCCGCGATGCCAAACGAGGTGGCCACCGTGCCCTCCGTCGTGACGTTCGCCAGGAATGCGCCGACGAAGATGCCTGGCCAGACGCGATACCCGTACACCAGGAAAGCCGCCAGGGCGATGCCGGTGGGCGGCCACACCGCCGTGGCGCTCGCGTGCACGAAGGCGAGCATCAACCCGAGCTTGGCCGCGATCAGGTAGACGACGGCTAGGACCGCGACAATCACCAGATTGGGAGGGATCGACCGAGAGAGCTGCATCCCTTCTGGAGGTAGCAAATCCCATGCGAGGCGTTTGTGACTGTTGAAGCGGGTTGTCTCAGGATTTCAGGACCTGTCGGGGCGAGGCCAATTCCCTTCATTCCTTTCAGGTCAGAAACCTATTCATTCCTTCTGAGCATAATCGTCGAGGCTGCGCTGGATGATGCCGCTTGAGAGGGAAGGGTACTGGCTGCGGAGGGCGCGCTGCCCGACGGCGGCGGGTTGCTGGTCGTCGTTGCGGATGAGGCCGGCGATGTTGGAGTCAATGCGCGTGACGGCCTCGCGGAAGAATTCGTCGGAGAGATCCCAGACGTGGCCGTCCCCCTGCGCGCGGTGAAGCGCCTCGGCGTGCAGGGCCGTCGCGGCGATCGTGAAAATGTCCTCGCCGATCTCCTCGATCCGGTTCTGCCGGCCCTGATCGTCGCGCAGCGCTTCACGATAGCGCGCCATCGCGTACAGAATTGTGCGGGCCAGGCGCCGGCTCGCACGCTCGGCGAATATGAGTTTTTCTGAGACCTTGGGGTGCCGGAGCTCCTCGCGATCCGGCAGGGGCGTGCGTCTCCAGAGTCCCAGGTACCAGGGTACGTAGCCGCGCAGGAGCTTCAGCCACTCGCGGCGCTTCGCGGCCCCGGTCAATCCTCCCTCCAGGTACGTGCGCGCCCGTTCGAGATGCGGGCTCAGCGCCTCGCGTGCCACGAACGGCCGCAGAACGTCCGTGGCCCCCTCGCCGATGCGGTACATCTCGGCGTCGCGGACGAGCTGTTCGATCGGGAAGCCCGGCTCGCCACGGACCTGCCGCGACTCCGCCGTCTCATAGCCCATCCCGCCGAAGATGATCTGGGTGTCCTTCAGGAAGCGGATCGCCTTCTCCGAGCAGAAGATCTTGGCGATGGCGGCCTCGATCCGGATGTCGTAGTGCTTCTGATCCGCCATGCGCCACACGAGCGACGCCAGGGCCTCCATCGCGAAGAGGTCGGTCGCCATGCGGCCGATGCGCATCATCTGCGTCTGCCGCTCGCCCAGGGGCTTGCCGAAGGTGATGCGGGAGTTGGCCCGGTCCAGCGTCGGCTGCCACGCCTGCTTCGCCATGCCGAGGCAGATGGCCGGGATGCTGATCGCGCGGCCGACGTTGAGGATGGTGAGCGCGTACTTGAGTCCCTTGCCGATCTCGCCGATGACGTTCTCGGCGGGGATGCGCACGTCCTTGAGACGCATGTACGCGTTCTCGATCCCCCGGCACCCTTCGAATTGGCACCGCTGGAGGATCGTCACGCCGGGGGTCTCCATGGGAAGGATAAAGGCGGTATGCACCTTGTCCTCGCAGCTCTCCCCTTCCCGCGCAGGCATCCAGACCGGCTTGTCGTCCTTTAGCGTCTTCCTGGCCGGGACCCTGGCGATCAAGGTGATGTAGCGCGCGATGGGCCCGTTCGTACACCAGAGTTTTTCCCCGTTGGCGAGGAAGTGCGAGCCGGATCGGTCCAGCACCGCTTCGGTCTGGATGTTGGCGGCGTCGGAGCCCGTGATCGGCTCCGTCAGCGCGAAGGCGGAGATCGCTTCCCGGGCCACGCGCGGGAGGTAGGTCCGTTTTTGCGCCTCGTTGCCGAAGAGGAGGATCGGCATGGCGATGCCGATGGACTGGGGGACCGCGACGGTCAGCGACAGGATGTTGCTCCAACTGGCGATGAGCGTGAGGACGCGGCCATAGTTTGTATAGGAGAACCCGAGGCCCCCGTACTCCTTGGGGATCTTCATCCCGAACACGCCGAGCTCGAAGAGGCCCTTGAGCACGGCCTCAGGGATTTTCGCCGTGCGCTCGATCTCCTCCGGGTCCACGTGGCTTTTCAGGAAGGCTTCGACCTTCCGGCAAAAGGCTTCGCCGGCGGCGCGTTCGTCCGGCGGCTCCGTCGGCGGGAGGAGCAGGGCGAAATCGGGGCGGCCGACGAAGACGCCGGCCATGAAGCTCAGCCCCGTCAGGCGCTCGCGCGCTTCCTCGATCCGCTCCAGGCCCTTGAAGAGTTCCGCCATAGCGTCACACCTCGCAGGAGGAAGGCCCCGTCTTCTTCCATCATACCCTAGTCCGGTGAGAGCGAACGGGAGGCTAGGAATTGTTAGGGGGCACCTGAGCTGGAGAAAGGCAGTGGGGGGTCCTCCCCAAGCCAGGGCCAAGGCGGCAGCGTCAAGATCGGGGTCATGAGGATCAGCGCAACAGGTTCCCAAATCCGATTCAGGCAGGATTCTGGCCGCCTGCTCAGCAATTCCATGCACCACCCGGGCGGCTCGACGATATCGTACCCGGACAGATCCCAGTCATCGCCCTTCTTCTGCAGGTGTCTCACGTACCCTGCTCCATACATGACGGGCGCCTCGAGCACCAAACCGTCCTTATCCACGGCCACCAGTTGGCCGGTTCGGGTCTGGTAATAGCGGGTGCCGTCGGACCGTTCGTGATAGTACAGCGACCCGGACGCGCAGCCGGTCAGGAAAAACACGCTCGCCATGATCCATGCCCAAGCTTTCATGCGCATCACCGTACCTATGCTAACGCCCGCCTTTGCTTTCTAAGGCCTTGATCACCAAATCTGTGAGATCGATCGAGGGCTCGCTGTACATGATCAGCGCGCCTAGTCCGGCATCCCCTTTCTCCATGACCAGAGTGATCATTTCTTTTTCGGCGATCTCACGCACCACTTGTTCGATCTTCTTGGTGAAGTCGCTGAGCAACTCACGTTTCTTGGCTTGGACCTCCCCTTCGAGCTCTTGGACATGACGCCGATAGGCTAGCAGCTTTTGGTGAATTACCGCCTCCTTCTCCTGTTTGGCTTCTGGACTCAAGGCATCGCCCTGTTTGACCAGGTCTTCCTCCATGGCCTTGATATCTTGCTCTTCCGATTCAATCAGCCGTTGCCGAGTGTTTACATAGTCGGCCAGCGCGTCCTTGATCTTCCTTCCGACCTTGGTGCCGTCTAAAACTTTCTGGGGCTCGACCACGCCAATTGGCAAGTCCGCGGCCCAGCCTCCTGGGAGCCCATACGCCAGCGCGAACAGACCGACGAGAGTGAAGATTCTGAAACAACGCAGCATCGGACTCATCTACCTCCGCTATTCGTATCGTAAGGCAGAGATGTTTATTAAACACTACCATGCGGGAAAAGTCACTTCTACTTTACACCTTCAAGAACCATAGAGGTCTGTGGTAGATATGGAGGGTATGACGGCAGGGAACTTCATCCGCGAGATCGTCGAAAGCGATCTGAAGAGCGGCAAGCACCGCCGCGTCGTGACCCGCTTCCCCCCGGAGCCGAACG
>DASQRT010000196.1:0-14087 GCA_035642795.1 Nitrospirales bacterium | reverse complement strand
GCCAGTCCCGTGCACTCGGTCAGAAATGCCGCCCGCGCTCGGCTGAACTTCTCCCTGAGCTCGGCAATCGCCTCTGCTTTCACTTCCTTGCGCATGGCGTTCCTCTCTCTCGAATCCGTCCGTTCTTAAGACGTCTACAGCGGCTACGCGACCAGCTTCTTGCTGAGGGCGGTAGTGTCCACCGAGACCCCGGGACCCATCGTCGACGACAGGGTGACCGATTTGAGATAGCGTCCCTTGCTCGTCGACGGTTTGGCTTTGAGCACCGAGTCCAGGATGGCGAGGGCATTCTCGTACAGCTTCTCCGCCTCGAACGAGACCTTGCCAACCCGGACATGGAGAATGCCGGCTTTCTCTACCTTGTACTCCACCCGTCCTTTGCGGATATCACTGATAGCCTTGGCGACTTCGAATGTCACAGTTCCGGTCTTGGGATTGGGCATCAGTCCGCGAGGACCCAGGATCTTGCCCAGTTTGCCCACGGTTCCCATCATATCCGGCGTGGCGATGGCGCGATCGAAATCCAGCCAGCCGCCCTTGATCTTCTCCACCAGTTCCTCGCCCCCGACAATATCCGCTCCGGCATCTCGGGCCTCTTTCTCCTTCTCGCCCTTGGCAAACACCAGAATACGGACCTTGACGCCGGTGCCATGCGGGAGCACCGCTGAGCCCCGCACCATCTGATCCGACCGCTTCGGGTCCACCCCCAAGCGGAGCGCCATCTCGACCGTTTCGTCGAACTTCGCGTAGGCCGTCCGCTTCACCAATTCCACTGCCTCCCGCAGGTCGTATGGCCGCGGTTCAACCAGCGTGGCGGCCGCTTTCCATTTCTTGCCCATCGTGGTACTCCCCGTACTAGTCCTTCGCGACGACAATCCCCATGCTCCGTGCCGTCCCTTCAATAATCCGGGCGGCCGCCGCCAAACCAGCGGCGTTGAGATCGGGCGTTTTGATCCGCGCGATCTCGTTGATCTGGGCGGGCGTCACCTTCCCCACCTTATCTTTGTTGGGCACTCCGGAGCCTTTGATGATCCCAGCCGCTTTCTTGAGGAGATCCGACGCGGGCGGAGTCTTCATCACGAAGCTAAAGCTCCGATCGGTATAGACCGTAATGACGACCGGGATGATGGACCCTTCCTGGCTCTGGGTCTTGGCGTTAAACTGCTTGCAAAACTCCATAATGTTCACGCCGTGCTGCCCCAAGGCCGGACCCACCGGCGGCGCCGGGTTGGCTTTGCCAGCCGGGATCTGCAATTTAACCAGGGTTTTGACTTCCTTCGCCATGCTCGCTCCTTATAAGCGCTCGACCTGCAGGAACCCCAGCTCCACGGGAGTACCCCGGCCAAAAATGCTCACCAGGACTTTCAGCCGACTGCGCTCTTCATCCACATCGTCCACCATCCCGTTGAACCCAAGGAACGGTCCGTCGATGATGCGCACGCTGTCCCCCTTGTGAAATTCCTCCTTCTGGCGGGGCACCGCTGTCCCGCCGTCGATCTGCTTGAGGAGCGTCTCGATCTCCTCCTGTGTCATGGGGATGGGTTGCGAGCCTCCGCCCACAAAGCCGGTGACCTTCGGGGTTTCCTTAATCATCTGCCAGGATTCGTTCGACATATCCATTTCGACCAGAACGTACCCGGGGAAAAATTTCCGAGTCGAGGTGCGTTTCTTGCCTTCCTTGATCTCGATCACGTCCTCGGTCGGCACCAACACTTGCCCGATCTTGTCCTGCAGACCCATCTGGCTAGCGCGTTCCAAAATGCTGTCCTTGACACGGCCCTCGAAGCCCGCGTAAGTGTGGACGACGTACCAGTTCTTGCCCATGACGCTGTTCTCGCTCAAAGTATCTTCACGATCAGCAAACTGATCACAATATCCGCCAACCTTAAAAAAAGCGACACGATCAACACTAAGATGATCACCACTGTCGTGGACCCGATCGTTTCGCTCCGGCTCGGATACGAGATCTTCTTCAACTCCGAACGGACATCGTTGAAAAACTCTACGAGAGTTGCCCGCGCCTGTGTGAACATCTCGTCCCGTACACTCCTATAACTTGTACCACTGTGGTATTGGCTCTCCCACGCCCGTCCTCCCGATCACTCGGGCTATCGAATACACAGCACAATGGATTGAGCGCCGGTTCGACCAATCTGGGTGTGGCAGGGGCACTAGGAATTGAACCCAGACCTTCGGTTTTGGAGACCGACGTGCTAACCGTTGAACACCATGCCCCTCTATCGTGCCTGAAACCGCCGGCCGTTTTATTTTGTTTCCTTGTGCGGAGTGTGCTTGCGACAAAACCGACAATACTTGCGACGCTCCAGCCGCTCCGGATCGTTCTTCTTGTTCTTCATCGTGGAATAATTGCGCCGCTTGCAGTCGGTACAGGCCAATGTAATGATTTCTCGCATGGGCGACCCCTCCCGGACCCTTACGCCAGGATTTCGGTGACGATGCCGGAGCCGACGGTCTTGCCCCCCTCGCGGACCGCAAAGCGCAGCCCCTGGTCCATCGCAATCGGCGAGATCAGCTCCGCCGTGATTGCCACGTTGTCCCCCGGCATCACCATCTCCACCCCCGCCGGCAAGGCCACCACCCCCGTCACGTCCGTCGTCCGGAAGTAGAACTGCGGCCGATACCCGTTGAAGAACGGCGTGTGCCGCCCCCCCTCCTCTTTCGTCAGCACATACACCTCGGCCTTGAACTTCGTGTGCGGCGTGATCGTCTTGGGCTTCGCCAGCACCATCCCCCGCTCCACTTCCTCCTTCTTCGTCCCGCGCAGCAGCACCCCAATGTTATCCCCCGCCTGCCCCTCATCGAGCACCTTGCGGAACATCTCCACCCCCGTCACCACCGTGCTCTGCGTGGGCCGCAGGCCCACAATCTCCACCTCGTCGCCAACCTTCACCACCCCGCGCTCGCACCGCCCCGTCACCACCGTGCCCCGCCCACTGATCGTGAACACGTCCTCGATCGGCATCAAAAACGGCTTGTCCACCGCCCGCTTCGGCGTCGGGATGTACGTGTCCACCGCGTCCAGCAACTTCTGGATCGCCAGCACCCCGATCGGGGACTTGTCCCCCTCCAACGCCTTCGTCGCCGCCCCCGTCACCACGGGAATCTTGTCCCCCGGAAACTCGTACTTCGCCAACAGCTCCCGCACCTCCAGCTCCACCAGGTCCAACAGCTCCTTGTCATCCACCTTGTCCGCCTTGTTCAGAAACACCACGATGTAGGGCACCCCCACCTGGCGTGCCAACAGGATGTGCTCGCGCGTCTGCGGCATCGGCCCGTCCGCCGCACTGACCACGAGGATCGCCCCGTCCATCTGCGCCGCCCCCGTGATCATGTTCTTCACGTAGTCGGCGTGCCCCGGACAGTCCACGTGCGCGTAGTGTCGCTTCTCGGTCTCGTACTCCACGTGGCTAATCGCAATCGTCAGGATCTTCGTCGGATCGCGCCGCCCCTGGGACTCGGAGGCCTTGGCCACCTCGTCGTAGCTGACGAACTTGGCCATGCCCCGCTCCGCGCAGACCTTCGTCAAGGCCGAGGTCAGCGTCGTCTTGCCGTGGTCCACATGCCCGATCGTCCCGATGTTCACATGCGGCTTGCGCCGCTCGTATTTCGCCTTCGCCATACTCCCCCCGTGCTCGTCGCCTTCACACCGCGTGACGGCGCTCGATGATATCGCCGGGACCTGTGGTCACCAGCTCGTGGTTTGTCCGCAGGATCTCGAAAACTGAATAGTCTGTCTGACAGGCTTGTCGACTAGAACGTCACACGCACTATCTGAGTGGCAGACTGTGTCAGTTCCTTTCTCACCACCGGTAATGGGCGAAGGCCCGATTGGCTTCGGCCATCCGGTGGACGTCTTCGCGTTTCTTGACAGACGCGCCGGTGTTGTTAGCCGCATCCATGAGTTCTCGCGCCAGCTTATCCATCATGCTCTTGCCGGCCCGCGCGTGCGCCGACTCCTGAATCCACCGGAAGGCCAAGGCCACACGGCGGACCGGACGGATCTCCACCGGCACCTGGTAGGACGCGCCCCCCACGCGTCGGGATTTGACCTCGACGACCGGCTTGACGTTCTCAACCGCTGTCCGAAAAATTTTCAGCGGATCCTCGTTCACTTGCTCCTGAATCAAATCGAACGCGCCATAGCAAATGCGTTCGGCCGTGCTCTTCTTCCCCTTTTTCATCAGGGTATTGATGAATTTGCCAATCAGCTTGTCGTGGTGCCGGGGATCGGGTGCCGCCTCCCTGGGAACTGTACTGCGCCGCCGCGGCATCTCAGCGTTTCCTCGCCATTGCCCTACGCGGTTCCAGGCTTCTGTCGCTTGGCGCCGTACTTGGAACGACCTTGCCGCCGGTTCTGCACCCCCACGGCATCGAGAGCGCCGCGCACCAGATGATACCGGACGCCAGGCAGATCCTTGACGCGCCCGCCCCTGACCAGGACGATGGAGTGCTCCTGCAAATTGTGCCCGATGCCTGGAATGTAGGTCGAGACTTCCATGCCGTTCGTGAGCCTCACCCGCGCAACTTTTCGTAGGGCTGAATTCGGCTTCTTCGGCGTCGTCGTGTACACCCGGATACAGACTCCGCGTCGCTGAGGCGATCGCATCAGCGCCGGGCTCTTGGTCTTGCTTCTGGCGAGCTTGCGCCCGTGCCTCACCAGTTGATTGATCGTCGGCATCCACCTGTCCTTCCAGCACACACTCGCGTGATCGAGTGAAACCGAGGAATTTTAGAGATTCTCCCCTGACCTGTCAAGCCAAAACTCCCTGAATCCGAAAGACTTTTCACCCGTTCGGCGCCCCTAAGCCCCTGAATCTCCCACCAGTGCCGTCGAGGAGCTGGCCTCCGGCTCCGCGAGCGCCGGCGCGGCTTCTTTTTCTTCCTGGTCCAACACGAATGTGTCGCGGTAGTCGGCAAGGCCGGTCCCAGCCGGAATCAACCGGCCGACGATGACATTTTCCTTCAGACCCAGCAAGTGATCGATCTTGCCGTTGATGGCCGCCTCCGTGAGGACCCGCGTCGTCTCCTGGAAGGACGCCGCGGAAATGAAGCTCTCGGTCGTCAACGCTGCCCGCGTGATGCCGAGTAGCACCGGCTTGGCCACCGCCGGCTTGCCTCCTTTGGCAACGACTTTTTCGTTCTCCTCAGCGAACACGAACTTGTCCACCTGGCTCCCGGCCAGGAAATCAGTATCGCCGGGGTCCTCCACCCGAACCTTGCGGAGCATCTGGCGGACGATGATCTCGATGTGCTTATCGTTGATCGTCACGCCCTGGAGCCGGTACACCTCCTGAACCTCGTCGACCAGGTATTTCTGGAGTTCCTTAGGCCCCTTGATGTCGAGGATGTCGTGCGGGTTCGCCGAGCCGTCCATGAGGGGCTCGCCGGCCTTGACCCAATCCCCTTCCTGTACGTTGATGTGCTTCCCCTTGGGGATCAGATACTCCTTGGTGTCGCCCATATCGTTGCGCACGATGATCTTCCGCATCCCCTTGACGTACCCGCCGAACTCCACCGTCCCGTCGATCTCGTTGATGATGGCGTGCTCCTTGGGCTTGCGGGCCTCGAACAGCTCGGCCACGCGCGGGAGCCCGCCGGTGATGTCCTTCGTCTTCGTTGTTTCACGCGGGATCTTCGCCAGCACGTCACCGGGATGTACGGTCTGCCCCTTTTCGACGAAGATGTGCGCCCCGACCGGCAGCATGTAGCGGGCGACCGTATTCGTGCCGGGCACTTTGGCGGTCTTGCCGGCCTCATCTTTGATCGAGATACGGGGACGATAAGACGCGCCCGGATGGTCGATGATGACCTTGCGTGACAGGCCGGTCACCTCATCGAGCTCTTCTTTCATCGTGACGCCTTCCATAATGTCGCCGAACGCAACCCGACCGCCGACTTCGGTGAGGATGGAGAGCGAGTACGGGTCCCACTCGACGAGTCGCTGACCCACCGCGACCTTGCCCCCGTCCTTGACCTTGATCTTGGCCCCGTAAACCACCGGATATTTCTCGCGTTCCCGCCCGGACTCGTCATGCACCGCGATCTTGGCGTTCCGGCTCATGACGACCCAGTCCCCATCCTTGTTCTTGACTGCGATCGCCGGGTGGGGGATATCGGTGTTCTTCTTGGAATCGTAGCTCATGTAATGGATCGTCCCCGCATGCTTCGATTCCAGCGTCGTCTGCTCAACCACTTTGCTGGCCGTGCCGCCGATGTGGAACGTCCGCATCGTTAACTGAGTGCCGGGCTCGCCGATTGACTGCGCAGCGATCACGCCGACCGGCTCGCCGCGTTCCACCAGTTTGCCTCGTGCCAGGTCGCGCCCGTAGCACATCACACAGACCCCGCGACGGGACTCGCACGTCAGGACGGACCGGATCTTAACCCGATCCAATCCAGCCTCCACGATCGTGGTGGCTTTTTCCTCCGTGATCTGTTCGTTGGCGCCGACAATGAGCTCGCCCGTGACCGGGTCCCGCACGTCTTCCGCCGCGATGCGGCCGAGGATGCGCTCGCCCAGTTGTTGGATAATCTCGCCGCCCTCCACCAGCGCAGTAACGTAGATGCCATCCTGCGTGCCGCAATCATCCTCGCTGACGATGACATCCTGCGCGATATCCACTAGGCGTCGGGTCAGGTAGCCGGAGTTCGCGGTCTTCAAGGCGGTATCCGCGAGCCCCTTGCGCGCGCCGTGGGTCGAAATGAAGTACTGGAGCACTGTCAGGCCTTCCCGGAAGTTGGCCGTGATGGGAGTTTCGATGATTACCCCGGACGGCTTTGCCATCAACCCCCGCATGCCCCCCAGCTGGCGAATCTGCTGGGTGCTGCCTCGGGCCCCCGAGTCCGCCATCATGAAGATGGGATTGAAGCCGCGCCGCTCGCCAGTGCCGGTGGACGCCCCGAGCTCCTTCATCATCTCGTTGGCTACTTGCTCGCCAACGTGGGCCCAGATGTCGATCACCTTGTTGTAGCGTTCGCCGTTTGTAATCAGCCCGTCGGCATATTGCCGCTCGATTTCCGCGACCTCTTCTTGAGCTTTCCGGATCAGCTCGCTCTTCTTTGCGGGAATGAGCATATCATCGACGCAGATGGAGATCCCCGCTCGCGTCGCGTAATAGAAGCCGAGATCCTTAATACGGTCTAGCATGGTGACCGTTTCACGGTGACCGGCCTGGCGATAGCAGGCATCGATCAGCTTCGTCAGCTCCTTCTTGGTCATTAGCAAGTTACCGGCCTCGAACGGGACCCCCGGTGGGAGGATCTCGCCGAACAGCACCCGGCCGACCGTGGTGTACTGTTTCCACCGAGACGGATCCCTCCAGGTGTCTTCTGTCATCCCGGGCTCGCGGATTGGGGTGAGCCCGCGGATCTTGATGCGGGCGTGCTCCGAAACCTCGCCGGCGTCATAGGCCATCCGGACTTCTTCCGGCGAGCTGAAGATCTTGCCTTCGCCTTTCGCACCAGGCTGTTCACGGGTCAGCCAGTAGCACCCCAGCACCATGTCTTGCGAAGGCACCGTAATCGGCTTGCCGTTCGCCGGGGAGAGGATGTTGTTGATCGACATCATCAGCACGCGTGCCTCGATCTGGGCTTCGACCGAGAGCGGCACGTGAACGGCCATCTGGTCCCCGTCAAAGTCGGCATTGAAGGCGGCGCAGACCAAGGGATGCAGACGGATCGCTTTCCCCTCTACCAGAACCGGATCGAATGCCTGGATGCCAAGCCGGTGCAAGGTGGGCGCGCGGTTCAATAGTATGGGGTGCTCCTTGATGACCTCGTCGAGGACGTCCCAGACCTCCGGCTTTTCATTCTCAACCAAACGCTTGGCACTCTTGATCGTGGTCGCCGCGCCGCGCTCTTCCAGCTTGTGGAAGATGAACGGCTTGAAGAGCTCCAGGGCCATCTTTTTCGGCAGCCCGCACTGGTGGAGCCGCAGTTCAGGGCCTACGACGATGACCGTGCGGCCCGAGTAGTCGACACGCTTGCCGAGCAGGTTCTGACGGAACCGCCCCTGCTTGCCCTTCAACATGTCGCTGAGCGACTTCAGCGGGCGCTTATTGGGACCCCGAATAGCGCGCCCGCGACGCCCATTGTCGAACAAGGCATCTACTGCCTCCTGCAGCATCCGCATCTCGTTACGAATAATCACTCCTGGCGCTTTCAGCTCCATCAGACGCTTGAGCCGGTTGTTCCGGTTGATGACCCGGCGGTAGAGATCGTTGAGGTCGGACGTGGCGAACCGGCCTCCGTCGAGCGGGACCAGCGGCCGTAGTTCCGGAGGAAGCACTGGAATGACATCCATGATCATCCATTCCGGCTTGTTGCCGGACCGGATGAAGGAGTCAATCACCTTTAAGCGCTTGATATATTTCTTCTTCTGTGCGAGAGAGTTGGTCCCCTTCACCTTGTCGTGCAAAACAGCCCGCTCGGCGCCTAGATCGATCTTTCGCAACAACTCCCGGATGGTCTCTGCGCCGATCCCGGCCTTGAAGCCTGACGGCGGGTCCTGCATCAAGGTCCGATACCGCTCTTCGGAGATGAGGTCCTTCTCCCGCAGGTCCGTGGTCCCTGGTTCGATCACGACATAGCTCTCGAAATACAGAATGCGCTCCAGTTGTTTGAGGCTCATGTCCAAAAGGGTGCCGATGCGGCTCGGCAGGCCCTTCAGGAACCAGATGTGCGCCACTGGCGCAGCGAGCTCGATGTGACCCATGCGTTCGCGGCGGACCTTCGACTGGATCACTTCCACGCCACACTTGTCGCACACGATCCCGCGGTGTTTCATCCGCTTGTACTTGCCGCAGTTGCACTCCCAGTCCTTGGTTGGGCCGAAGATCTTGGCGCAGAACAGCCCGTCCTTTTCGGGTTTAAAGGACCGGTAGTTGATGGTCTCTGGCTTCTTCACCTCGCCATAGGACCACGAGCGGACCTTCTCTGGAGACGCCAAACGAATGCGGATCGCGTCGAACGAGACGCCGTCGCGCGGCTTCTCAAATACTGTGGAGATTCCTTCCACGCTTCTACCTCCGTACCGAACTTGCTGAACCCGATCTTTCGATCATATGGCTGGGATATCCATTACCATCAGTGGTTTTCGACCCATCTACGCCTTCGCTTTGATCAGTTCCACATCCAGTCCCAGGCTCTGGAGTTCCTTGACCAGGACATTGAAGGATTCCGGGAGTCCGGGCTCAAGGAACGGTTCGCCCTTGACGATCGCCTCATACATCCGCGAACGTCCAGGAACATCGTCCGACTTGACAGTCAGGAACTCTTGCAGCGTCGAGGCGGCGCCGTAGGCTTGGAGCGCCCAGACTTCCATCTCGCCCAACCGCTGGCCACCGAACTGGGCTTTCCCGCTCAACGGTTGCTGCGTGACCAGCGAGTAAGGCCCGATGGACCGTGCATGGATCTTGTCGTCCACCAGGTGGTGCAATTTCATCACGTACATGTTGCCAACTGTGACGGGACCCTGGAACGCCTCACCGGTGCGGCCGTCATACAGGCTGCTTTGCCCGGTCTCCGGCAACTTGGCCTTCTTCAACAGCGCCTTGATCTCAGCTTCGGCCGCCCCTTCGAACACCGGGCTCGACACCCACAGCCCCAGCGCTTTGGCAGCCCAGCCGAGGTGGGTCTCGAGGATCTGCCCGACGTTCATCCGGGAGGGGACGCCCAGGGGGTTGAGCACCACTTCCACCGGCGTGCCGTCCGGCAGATAGGGCATGTCCTCCTCAGGCAAGATACGCGAGACGACGCCTTTATTTCCGTGCCGCCCCGCTACCTTGTCGCCGACGGAGATCTTGCGTTTCATTGCGATGTAAACTTTGACGAGCTTGATGACACCGGGCGGCAGCTCATCGCCGCGCCGCAGCCGTCCCACTTTCTCGTCGTAGAGCGTCTGTAATATTTCGATCTGCTCCTTGGCCAGCCGCTCGGTCTCCTCGATCTCCTTCTGATCCTCAGAGTCGCTCAGCACGATCCGGCGCACCTCCTCGTCGCTAAGTTTCTTCAGGATCTCGGGGGTAATCTTCCCCTTCCGCTTCAGGATGATCTCGCCGGTCTCCCCGTCCATGAGGTCCCGGGCGACGACCTTGCCGAGTAGCAGCTTGCGAATCTTTTTGTTTTTCTCCTCCTCCACGATCCGGAGACTGTCCTGATGCTCGCGCTGTATCCTGAGTACGTCTTCGCTCTCGATGCTTTTGGAGCGCTCGTCCTTGTCGAGCCCCTTGCGCGAGAAGATCTTGACGTCCACAACGATCCCCTCCACCCCTGGGGGAACAGTCAGCGAGGTGTCCTTCACATCTCCTGCCTTCTCCCCGAAGATGGCGCGCAGCAACTTTTCCTCTGGCGTGAGCTGGGTTTCTCCTTTGGGCGTCACCTTGCCCACGAGGATGTCCCCCTGCCGGACCTCCGCGCCGATGCGGATGATGCCGCTCTCGTCCAGGTCGCGAAGGGCGTCTTCGCCGACGTTGGGAATGTCTCGGGTGATCTCCTCCTTGCCCAACTTAGTCTCGCGGGCCTCGACTTCAAACTCTTCGATGTGGATGGATGTGAAGACATCGTCGCGGACAAGGCGCTCGCTGATCAGGATCGCGTCCTCGAAGTTGTACCCGCCCCACGGCATGAAGGCCACGAGCACGTTCCGTCCCAGCGCGAGGTCGCCACGGTCGATCGCCGGCCCATCAGCCAGCACCTGGTCGCGCTTGACTGTCTGCCCCACCGACACCACCGGCTTCTGCGTGATGCAGGTGCTCTGGTTGGACCGCTTAAACTTGACCAGGTCGTAGGTGTCGAGGCAGACCTCATGCTTTTTGCTCCCCGCCTCTTTCTTGCGCAGTTCGGTCTTGACGACGATCCGGGAAGCGTCCACGCTCTCCACAACGCCCGGGCGTTGGGCCAGGACGACGTAACCCGAGTCGCGGGCCACGATCGCTTCCATGCCGGTTCCTACCAGCGGCGCCTCGGTCTGGATGAGGGGGACGGCCTGTCGCTGCATGTTGGAGCCCATCAAGGCGCGATTCGCGTCGTCGTGCTCGAGGAATGGGATCAAGGCCGTTGCCACGCTGACCGTCTGCTTGGGGGACACGTCCATGTACTCCACCTTGTCAGGGTGCACCAGAACGAAATCCCCGCCGTAGCGCGCGGACACATTGTCGGCAATCAGCCGTTGATCAGCACCAACTTCGGAATTGGCCTGAGCGATGTGATACCGATCCCCGTCGATGGCCGACAGGTGCTCGATCTCGTCCGTCACCTTTCCCTTCCGGACTTTCCGGTACGGGGCCTCGATAAAACCGAACTCGTTTACCCGTGCGTAGGTGGCCAGGGAGGTGATCAGGCCGATGTTGGGCCCTTCCGGCGTTTCGATCGGGCAGATCCGGCTGTAGTGGGAGGGATGGACGTCGCGGACCTCGAAGCCCGCGCGCTCGCGGGTCAGCCCGCCGGGCCCCAAGGCCGAAAGACGCCGTTTGTGGGTAATCTCGGCCAGCGGGTTCGTCTGGTCCATGAACTGCGACAACTGACTGCTGGCGAAGAATTCCTTGATGGCCGCAATCACCGGTTTAGCATTGATCAAGTCGTGCGGGAGCACGGCTTCCATGTCCAGGAGGTTCATCCGTTCCCGGATGCTCCGCTCCATGCGGACCAGTCCCAACCGGAACTGATTTTCCAGCAACTCGCCAACGGACCGAACACGGCGATTGCCGAGGTGATCGATATCATCCACCTCTCCTCTACCGGCTTTGAGGTTCACAATGTAGCGGACCACCTCGACGATGTCCTCAGGCGTCAACGTCCGCTTCTCCAGCGAGAGATCGAGACCCAGCTTCTTGTTTAGTTTGAGCCGGCCCACTGGGGAGAGATCGTAGCGCTTGGAATTGAAGAAGAGGTTCTCGAACAGCGCACGCGCGGTCTCAATGGAGGGCGTTTCCCCAGGCCGAAGCCGCTTGTAGATCTCGACCATGGCCTCTTCCTTGGACGTGGTCTTCTCGCTCTCCAGCGTGTCTTCGATCACCGAGGCGGTGGTCATGCTGTCATGGAAGACGACCTTGAACACGTCAATCTTGCTGGCCAGGACCTTCTTCAGGACCTCGGTCGTCAGCTTGTGATTCTTTTCAAGGATCTTCTCTTTGGTCCCGGTGTCCATCAAGTCGACCAAGACGGTGCGGCCCACCAGATCCGCGGGGTTGACCTCGATCTCTTTGATCCCCGCCGCCTTCAACCGACCGATGGTAGTCTTAGTGAGCTTCGAGCCTTCGCGGGCGATGGACTCCTTGCCACCCTTTTCCACTAGGTCATGGGGGACGCGTAGCCCCGCATGGATCTCCTGGTCCAGTTTCCGCCACAGCTTGCCCTTCTGGACGTGGATCTCCTCCACGGAATAATACATCCGCAGGAGATCATCGGTGGTATACCCGAAGGCTTTCAATAGAATCGTTGCTGGCATCTTCCGCCGCCGGTCAATCCGAACGTAGAGGATGTCCCGCGTATCAAACTCAAAGTCGAGCCACGACCCGCGATACGGGATGATCCGTGCCGAAAACAGGACCTTCCCGCTGGCGTGTGTGCGACCCTTGTCATGCGTGAAGAAGGCCCCCGGCGAGCGGTGCAACTGGCTCACCACCACCCGCTCGGTCCCATTGATAATGAACGTGCCGCGCTCCGTCATCAGCGGCAGTTCGCCGATGTAGACCTCCTGCTCGCGCACGTCGAGGACTTTCTTGGTGGGTGATTTGTCCTCCTTGTCAAGCACCACGAGGCGCACACGGATCTTCAGAGGCGCAGCGTAGCTCATCCCCTGCTCCATACACTCGCGCACGTCGTACTTCGGCGTTCCGAGGCTGTAGTTGACGAACTCCAACACCGCGGTGCTGTTGTAGTCCGCGATGGGAAACACGCTGGTGAGCGCGGCCTGTAGCCCCTTGTCCTCACGCCGATCAGGATCGGCGTCCATCTGCAGGAAGCTGTCATATGACCGCTTCTGGATTTCGATCAGATCGGGAATTTCGAGGTGACGCGGGATCTTCGAAATGTCTTTCCGTTCAATCAAACTGCTAGCTGTCATTTCGGACATGGATCTTCCCCCACTCGGATCGTGGCCGTCTCCCCGGTCATCTCAGGGAGGGCTGGTGAAATCAGAGCACCCATCGACACGCGCTATTTAATCTCGACTTTGGCGCCCTGCTCTTCCAGCTTCTTCTTGATGCTCTCGGCCTCTTCCTTGGTAACGCCAGTCTTCACGGGCTTGGGCGCGCCTTCGACCAAGTCCTTCGCTTCCTTCAGGCCCAGATTGGTCAGCTCGCGCACGACCTTGATGACCTGGATCTTCTTATCACCGACACTGACCAGGACCGCGTCGAATGCCGTTTTTTCTTCGGCCGGCACCGCGCCCGCGGCTGCGCCGCCGCCCATCGGCGCGGCCGCCGCTGGCGCCGCCGCAGTCACGCCAAAGCGCTCCTGCAAGGCTTTCACGTAGTTATCCAATTCCAAAACCGTCATTCCTTCGATCATCTTGATGAACTCTTCCTTCGACAGCTTTGTTGCAGTTGCACTTGACATGGATCCCTCCTTCGGTTTCCCTGTAATGGCAATCAAGGTTCCAACAAACTTGGTCACAATTCCACTCATTGTTCCGGCCAACCCCACCAGAGGGCTCTGTAATCCCCCCAGCAACATCGACAGCAGGGCATTTCGCGAGGGCAGGTCTGCAACTGCCTTCACGCGCGACGCGTCAAGCAGAATCCCCTCGACCACGCCAACGGTGATCCGCATCTTCTTGTCGCGCTTGTCTTTGGCGATGAAGTCGCGCAGGATCTTCGCAGGCAACGCCGGATCGTCATAGCCGATCGCAACGGACAGCGGCCCCCGGAAGTGCTCCTTGGCCACGCTCAATGGGGTCTCGTCCGCGGCCAACATCGCCAGTGTGTTCTTCACTACCTTGAGCTCTGCGCGGGCGCCCCGGAGTTGCCGACGTAGCTCCGTGACCTCGTTGCCCGCCAGTCCCGTGCACTCGGTCAGAAATGCCGCCCGCGCTCGGCTGAACTTCTCCCTGAGCTCGGCAATCGCCT